>NZ_JBHTWX010000146.1:0-19721 GCF_042792155.1 Kitasatospora sp. NPDC056651
GGCCCGCCCTGCCGGGAGGCGGGGCGGGCCGCGGCGTTGCCGGAGCCGTCCGGGCTCAGCGGCCGGCCTTCAGGATGGAGGCGACGGCCGGGCCGGCCGCGTCCACACCGTGGCCGCCGCCCTGGACCTCGGCGGCCACCGCGAGGTTGCCGCGGAAGGCGGTGAACCAGCTGTTGGTGACGGACGCGCCCTGGACCTCGGCGGAGCCGGTCTTGGCACCCGCGTTGTCGGTGATCCCGGCCATCACCTGGCTGGCCGTGCCGCCCGTGGCGGTGGCGTTCATCATCGCGCGCAGCTTGGCGGCGACGTCCGGCGAGATCTGCCGGGCGGCGGCCTGCTGCGGCAGACCGGCGACCAGGATCGGCTGCTTGAACGCCCCGCTCTGGACGGTCGCGGTGATCGAGGCGATGGCCAGCGGGTTCATCTGGACCTTGCCCTGGCCGATGTAGTTCATGGCCTGCTCGTCCTTGCTGCCCGGCACCGCCGGGACCTTGCCGTCGGCGTTCGGCAGGCCGGTCTTCCACTCCAGGCCGATGCCGAACGCGTCCTTGGCGATGCCGGAGAGCGTGTCGGGCTTGAGGCTGGTCAGGCCCTGGTTGATGAAGGCCGTGTTGCAGGACACCATGAAGTCCTGCTGGAGCGTGTTGTTCGGGAAGGCGCCCGGGAAGTCGTTCGGGATCGCCACCGCGTTGCTGCTCTTCTCCGGGCAGGCCACCACGGTGTCCGGGTTGATCCCGTTCTCCAGCAGCGCCGCCGAGGTGACGATCTTCATCGTCGAGCCGGGCGCGAGCAGCCCGGTGAAGGCCCGGTTCTGGCCGGTGGCCGGGGAGTTGGCGAAGGCCAGCACCTGACCGGTGCTCGGCTCGACCGCCACGATGGAGCCGGGCTTGCCGCCCAGGTCGGTCATCGCCTTCTCGGCGGCGGCCTGGAGGGTGTTGTCGATGGTCACCTTGAACGGCTTGCCGGGCTTCGGCTCGACGATGGTGAACAGCTTGTCCTGGGGGCCCTTGCCGGACGGGTCGGAGACCACCACCGCGCTGCCCGCGTCCTGCTCCTTGTTCGGGTCCGGCGGCAGCAGCTTGTTGGCGTTGTCCTGGAGGGTGCTCATCAGCGCCGCTGTGAGCGAGGTGCCCTGGATCGGCTTGCCGTTGCGGTCCACCACGGTGGACGGCGGGGCGAAGACCGGCTGGACGGCGATGGTCTCGTTGCCGGACAGGTGGGGGTGGATCACCGACGGCGCCCAGTGCACGGCCGGGGTGTTGTCGCTCATCTTCACGACGCCCAGGAAGCCCTGGTAGTCCCAGACCCGGCTGGTGCCCGCGAACTCGGCGCGCGCCTTGTAGGACATCAGCTTGCCGGTCGGCCCGGGCGTGGCGGTGGCGGACGGCGTGTCGTCGGCGCCCGGTGTCGCGGAGGCCCCGGCGGACGGCTTGGCGGGCGGGGCGGGGGTGCCGGTGGCGGCGGAGAAGACCTGCTGGGTGGTCTCGCCGAACGGGGTGAGGGTCAGCGCGCTCGGCTTGACCTGGTCCCGGAAGGCCGTCAGGGCAGTGGTGGCGGCGGCCGGGTCGTCGGTCAGCGAGGCCGCCTTGGCGATGTCGCCGGCCTGCCAGGCGGTCAGGAAGTCCTTCATGCCGGCGGTGGCCTGCTCGGTCGTCGGCGGTTCGGCGACCACGGTGCGCGGCTTCTTGGCACCGGAGCCGCCGCCCGAGTCGCCCACCAGGCTGTACACGCCGTAACCGCCGCCCGCGAGGACGGCGATGGACACGCCGGTGATGATGCCGATCTTCGCGCCACTGCGCATGGTGCAGGTCCCCCAGGGGTCTCGCGGCCGGGCGCAACCGGCGGGGCCGGAAACGCGGTACCCCACCACCCTAGGCAGCGCCGATCGGTGCGTCGGCGAATGGACCGGCACTTGTGACGGATCTGGTACGTGCCCCGCACCGGGTGCGGACGATTCGTGGGGACCGGGTGTGCGCCGGGCCGGGGAGGGTCAGATCCAGGTGGTGAACCACATCCGGCGGCGCCAGTCCTCCAGCGGGATGGTCTGCCCGGTGAACAGCGGATAGAAGAACAGGAAGTTCCAGACGATCAGCAGGACCAGCAGGCCGGCCGCCGTGGAGCCGATGATCCGGCGGTCCCGGGAGGCGTCGGCCGGTCCGATCAGGGCGCCGATCAGCATCGTCACCGCCAGCACCAGGAACGGGACGAAGGCCACCGCGTAGAAGAGGAAGATCGTCCGCTCCTGGAAGAGGAACCAGGGCAGGTAGCCGGCCGCCAGGCCGCAGAGCAGCGCGCCGGCCCGCCAGTCCCGCCGCAGCACCCACCGCCACAGGCAGTAGACCAGCGCCGCGATGCCCGTCCACCACAGCAGCGGGGTGCCGATGCCCAGCACCTCGCGGGCGCAGTCGGCGGCGGTGCAGCCGGCCTGGCCGGCCTTGGGGGACTCGTAGAAGAAGGACACCGGCCGGCCCAGCACCAGCCAGGACCACGGGTTGGACTGGTAGGTGTGGGGGTCGCTCAGGCCGACGTGGAAGTCGTAGACCGTCGTGTGGTAGTGCCACAGGGCGCGCAGGCCCTCGGGTATCCACGGGAAGTCGGTGCTGCGGCCGACCGCCCAGTCCCGGCCCCAGCCGCCCTGCCCGGGGGCGGTGCTGCTGGCGAACCAGCCCCACCAGGAGGCGATGTAGGTCGCGACCGAGACCACGGCGACCGAGACGAAGGCCGGCACCACGTCCCGGGCGAGCACGGTCAGGTAGGGGCGCGGGGCACCGGCCAGCCGGCGGGCGCCGACGTCCCAGAGCACGGTCATCAGGCCGAAGGCCGCCAGGACGTACAGGCCGCTCCACTTGGTGGCGCCGGTCAGGCCGACGCAGACGCCGGCCGCGATCCGGTACGGGCGCCAGCCCAGGTTCAGCCGCCGGGCGAGTTCCGGGTTCGCGACGCCGCCCAGCTTCTCGGCCAGCAGGGCCCGGGTGCGGTCGCGGTCCAGCGCCAGGAAGCCGAAGGCGGCGAGGGTCCAGAACATCACCACCAGGTCGAGCAGGGCGGCCCGGCTGAGCACCAGGTGCAGGCCGTCCACCGCGAGCAGCAGGCCCGCCACGCAGCCCAGCAGGGTGGAGCGGAACATCCGGCGGGCGATCCGGGCCAGCATCAGCACCGACAGGGTGCCGAGCAGGGCCACCGCGAACCGCCAGCCGAAGGGGTTCATGCCGAACAGCTGCTCACCCACGCCGATGATCCACTTGCCCACCGGGGGATGGACCACGTACGAGGGCGTCGCCCGGTACGGGACGGCCGCGCCCGGCGTCATGATCGTGGCGTTGGCGTCTTCCGGCCAGTTGATCTCGTAGCCGCCGTGCCAGAGCGCGTAGGCGTCCTTGGCGTAGTACGTCTCGTCGAAGATGATCGCGTGCGGCTGGCCGAGGTCGGTGAACCGCAGGATCCCGGCGAACACCGCCACCGCGACCGGGCCCAGCCAGCCGGCCCAGCGGCAGAGGAAGTACCAGAGGCCCTGCGGCAGCGAGAGGCCCATCCGCAGCAGCAGCGGGGACTGCGGCACGTCCCGGGGCGTCACCCGGGGGCCGTCCGGCATCGGCGGGGCCAGCCGCTCGGTGAGCGTCGCCCCGGGCCGGGCGGTGTAGCCGTACCGGGCCAGGCGTTCGCGCCAGCCGGCCGGCCCGGCCTCCGGTGAGCGGGGGGACGGCAGGCCGACGCCGCCGACCGCGGAGTGGTCTGTACCAGTGGGCGTCTGCGCCGCCGTGTCGCCGTTCATCCGCCACATCGTAGGGGCGCTCTTCGCACGTGTGACCGCTCCCTCGGAAGCTGACCGAATCGTCACCAAAAGCTCCGGCGGCGGGCAGCTGCAAGGATGGGGTCCGTGACAGGAGTACTCGTTCTCGCAGGCACCCCCATCGGCGACGTCTCGGACGCCCCGCCCCGACTGGTCCACGAACTGGCCACGGCGGACGTCATCGCGGCGGAGGACACCCGCCGGCTGCGCCGGCTCACCCAGGCGCTCGGGGTCACCCCGGCCGGCCGGGTGGTCTCCTACTTCGAGGGCAACGAGGTCGGCCGCACCCCCGAACTGGTCGAGGCGCTGCTCGGCGGCGCCCGGGTGCTGCTGGTGACCGACGCCGGCATGCCCTCGGTCTCCGACCCCGGCTACCGGCTGGTCGCCGCCGCCGTCGCGGCCGACCTCAAGGTCACCGCCGTGCCCGGCCCCTCGGCGGTGCTCACCGCGCTCGCGCTGTCCGGCCTGCCGGTGGACCGCTTCACCTTCGAGGGCTTCCTGCCCCGCAAGACCGGTGACCGGGCCCGGCAGCTCGCCTCGATCGCCGCCGAGCCGCGCACCATGGTGTTCTTCGAGGCGCCGCACCGGATCGCCGAGGCGCTGTCCGCGATGGCCGAGGCGTTCGGGCCGGAGCGCCCGGCCGCCGTCTGCCGCGAGCTCACCAAGACCTACGAGGAGGTCAAGCGCGGCCCGATCGGCGAGCTGGCCGCCTGGGCGGCCGAGGGCGTCAAGGGCGAGATCACCGTCGTGGTCGCGGGCGCCCCGCCGGCCGCCCCCGAGGAGCTGACCCCGGCCGAGCTGGCCCGGCTGGTGGCCGTGCGGGAGGAGGCGGGGGAACGGCGCAAGGAGGCCATCGCGGCCGTCGCGGTGGAGCTCTCGCTGCCCAAGCGGGAGGTCTTCGACGCGGTCGTGGCGGCGAAGAAGGAGGGGCTGGAGGGAGGCCCGAAAAAGGGGTGAACACCGGGGGTTGCGATGCTCACGGGGAGTCGTACCGTGGAGAGAAGGCCCCGGTTAAACACCCGCTGAGCTGAAGTTTCGGTCGCACTCCCCGGACCCCACGAGGATTTTCGTATAGGTCTGACCAACGTGCATCCAAGTCTTCACAAGCGGGGCGTCGGCCGGGGCGGTCCGGGCATTTCCTGGAAGGGAAAGACCCAGCCGGGCGAGCGCCCGGCGGGCGCTGGGAGACGGCCATGAGCGATGTTGTCGGTAGCCCCCGCAATGGCAGCGCACTGAGCACCGCCGGCCTGGCCGGCCGGCCGCACACTCCCGTCGAGACCGTACGGGAGGCCTACTCCTTCGCGTGCCTGCGCTGCGGGTACGGCTGGGAGCAGGCGTACGACATCGAGCACCACGTGGCCAAGGACGGGCACGTCGTGTTCGAGTACCACGCCAACGGCGTCCGGGTGCCGTCACCGCTCCTCCAGCCGGCCTGCCCGGGCTGCGGCGGCCACACGGTGCGGATCATGCGCGAGGGCCGGGTCGCCTCCGCCGACCAGGCCTGGCAGCACGCGCCCGGCTACCCCGCCCACGCCGAACCGGCCGGGGCGCCCCCGGCGGCCGAGCCCACCCGGCCGCGCGGGCGCTGGGCCCGGTTCTGGTCGCGGCTGCTCGGCTGACGGGGGAGGGACCGCTCCCGGCCGGGAGACAACTCGGTCGAGGGCGGTCCGCGCGCCCGACTAAGCTTTCCGACCATGGCGGCCACTGCAGACCACAGCACCACCGGGGCGAGTGCCCCGGCGTACTACGTTTCCACCCCGATCTACTACGTCAACGATCGCCCGCACCTGGGCCACGCGTACACCACCGTGGCGGGCGACGTCCTCACCCGCTGGCACCGCCAGCGCGGCGAGAAGGTGTGGTACCTGACCGGCACCGACGAACACGGTCAGAAGATCATGCGGACCGCCGAGGCGAACGGCGTCACCCCGCAGGAGTGGTGCGACAAGCTGGTCGAGGAGGCCTGGAAGCCGCTCTGGCAGCACCTGGAGATCGCCAACGACGACTTCATCCGCACCACCGAGGACCGGCACACCGCCCGGGTGCAGGAGTTCGTCCAGGACCTGTTCGACAAGGGCGAGATCTACAAGGGCGGCTACTCCGGCCCGTACTGCGTCGGCTGCGAGGAGTACAAGCTCCCCAACGAGCTGCTCGACGGCGCCACCGAGGGCGAGAAGCTCTGCCCGATCCACAAGAAGCCGGTGGAGTGGCTGGAGGAGGAGAACTACTTCTTCCGCCTGTCCGCGTACACCGAGAAGCTGCTGGAGTTCTACTCCGAGAACCCCGGCTTCATCGCTCCCGAGTCCGCCCGCAACGAGGTGCTGCGCTTCGTCGAGCAGGGCCTGCAGGACCTCTCGATCTCCCGCTCCACCTTCAACTGGGGCGTTCCGCTGCCCTGGGACGAGAAGCACGTCCTGTACGTGTGGGTGGACGCGCTGCAGAACTACATCACCGCGGCCGGCTACGGCAGCGACCCGGAGCGCTTCGCCGAGCTGTGGCCCGCCTCCGTCCACCTGGTCGGCAAGGACATCCTGCGCTTCCACGCCGTCATCTGGCCCGCCATGCTGATGGCCGCCGGGCTGCCGCTGCCCAAGCGGGTCGTCGCCAACGGCTGGCTGATGGTCGGCGGCGAGAAGATGTCCAAGTCCAACCTGACCGGCATCGCGCCCACCGACCTCACCTCGCACTTCGGCGTGGACGCGTACCGCTACTACTTCCTGCGGGCGATCCCGTTCGGCACCGACGGCTCGTTCTCCTGGGAGGACTTCACCGCCCGGTACACCTCCGAGCTCGCCAACGACTTCGGCAACCTGGCCTCCCGGGTCGCCGCGATGGTCGGCAAGTACTTCGGCGGGACGCTCCCGGCCGCCACCGCCGCGGGCGAGGCCGAGCAGGCCGTCGCGGACGGGCTGGCCGCGGCCGTCGCCGCCGCCGACGCCAAGATCGGCGAGGAGCTGGACTTCGCCGGCGGCCTCGCGGCGATCTTCGAGTTCGTCAAGCAGGTCAACGGCTACCTCACCACGCAGGAGCCGTGGAAGGTCGCCAAGGACGAGTCCGAGGAGGGGCAGGCCCGCCTGGCCACCATCCTCTACACCGCCGCCGAGGCGCTGCGCGGCACCGCCGTGCTGCTCAACCCGGTGATGCCGTCCACCGCCGAGAAGCTGTGGGCCTCGCTGGGCGCCGCCGAGGGCCTCGGCGCGCTCGCCGACCAGCACGTCGCCACCACCGCTGACTGGGGCCGGCTGCCCGTCGGCGCCACCGTCACCAAGGGCGAGATCCTGTTCCCGCGCCTCGAAGAGAAGCCGACCGCCTGACCATGGCCAAGAAGGACGACGACCGGTCGACCCCGCCGCCGCTGCCGGAACCCCTGGCCGTGGCGGTGGCCGACTCGCACACCCACCTGGACATGCAGGCCGGCACCCCGGACGAGGGCCTGGCGAAGGCCGCCTCGGTCGGGGTCACCACGGTGGTCCAGGTGGGCTGCGACGTGCCCGGCTCGCGCTGGGCCGCCGACCTGGCGGCGCGGTACGAGCAGGTGCACGCGGCCGTCGCCCTGCACCCCAACGAGGCGCCGCGGATCTTCCTCGGTGACGCCGACGGGTGGTCCGGACAGCAGCGGCTCGCGGGCGGGCAGGCGGCGCTGGACGAGGCGCTCGCCGAGATCGACGCGCTGGCCGCCCTGCCCCAGGTGCTCGCCGTCGGCGAGACCGGCCTGGACTACTTCCGCACCGGGCCGGAGGGCGTGGAGATCCAGAAGGAGTCGTTCCGCCGCCACATCGAGATGGCCAAGCGGCACGGCAAGGCCCTGGTCATCCACGACCGGGACGCCCACGAGGACGTCATCGCCGTCCTGCTGGCGGAGGGCGCCCCGGAGCGCACGGTCTTCCACTGCTACTCCGGTGACGCGGAGATGGCGAAGATCTGCGCCGAGCACGGCTGGTACCTCTCCTTCGCCGGCCCGGTCACCTTCAAGGCCAACCAGCCGCTGCGCGACGCCCTGCTCGCCACCCCGCTGGACCGGATCCTGGTCGAGACCGACGCCCCGTTCCTCACCCCGCACCCCTACCGCGGCCGCCCGAACGCCCCGTACCTGATCCCGGTCACGGTGCGCTCGATGGCCGCGACCCTCGGGCTGCACGAGGACGAGCTGTCGGCGGCCGTCGCGGCGAACACGGCGCGGGCCTTCGGGTACTGAGGGCCGGGTCTGAGGACTCCGTTCGCCACTCCCACCCGCCCGTCAGGCTCGGGCGCATGTGGTGCGAGCGGACGGATCCGCCGTCCCACGGCTGGACCCACGAGCGGCTCGAGGACGTGGACCCCTCTTCGCGTGGGACTTCGCCCGGCACGAGGGCGTGCTCCGCACCTCGGTGCCGTACCCCGTGGAGATCGATCTCGTCGAGGCCGTCGAACTCCGAGGGCTCCCCGCGCCCGTATCCTTGGCGCGTGAGCACCACCGACCCCACCCCTGACAGCCGCCCCCAGCCTCCGGCCGGGGGGACCCCCCTGCTGGGCAGCGCCGACATCCGGGAGCTGGCGGCCGCGTTCGGCGTGAAGCCGACCAAGCAGCGCGGGCAGAACTTCGTCATCGACGGCAACACCGTGCGGCGGATCGTCCGGGCCGCCGAGGTGACGGAGCAGGACGCGGTGGTGGAGGTCGGGCCCGGGCTCGGCTCGCTCACGCTGGCGCTGCTGGAGGTGGCGCGGCACGTCACGGCGGTCGAGATCGACCCGGTGCTGGCGCGGCACCTGCCGGACACCGTCGCCGCCCGGATGCCCGACAAGGCCGGCTCCTTCGACCTGGTGTTCAGCGACGCCATGGAGGTCACCGAGCTGCCCGGGCCGGCGCCCACGGCGCTGGTCGCCAACCTCCCGTACAACGTGGCCGTGCCCGTCCTGCTGCACATGCTGGCGACCTTCCCCAGCATCGAGCGCACCCTGGTGATGGTGCAGAGCGAGGTCGCCGACCGGCTCGCCGCCAAGCCGGGCAACAAGGTGTACGGCGTCCCGTCGGTCAAGGCCAACTGGTACGCCGAGGTGAAGCGGGCCGGTGCCATCGGACGCAACGTGTTCTGGCCCGCCCCCAACGTCGACTCCGGGCTGGTCTCGCTGATCCGCCGCGAGCCGCCGAAGACCACCGCCAGCCGCCAGGAGGTGTTCGCGGTGGTCGACGCCGCGTTCGCCCAGCGGCGCAAGACCCTGCGCGCCGCGCTGGCCGGCTGGGCGGGCTCCGCCGCCGGGGCCGAGCAGGCACTCGCGGCCGCCGGCATCGACCACAAGCTGCGCGGCGAGATGCTCACGGTGGAACAGTTCGCCGCGATCGCCGAGCACAAGCCTGATGTCGCCGAGCACGAGCCTGCCGTCGTCGAGCACAAGCCTGCTAAGGACACTGTGTGATCACCGTACGGGTTCCGGCCAAGGTCAACGTCCAGCTGGGGGTCGGCGGCCTGCGCGCCGACGGCTTCCACGACCTGACCAACGTCTTCTTCGCCGTCGCCCTCGGCGACGAGGTCACCGCCTCGGCGGGAGAGGGCGTCACCCTGAGCTGCACCGGCCCGGACGCCGCCGTCGTCCCGCTGGACGACAGCAACCTCGCCGCCCGCGCCGCCCGGCTGCTCGCCGCCCACCACGGCATCGCCGACCCGGGCGTGCACCTGCACATCGCCAAGGCCATCCCGGTGGCCGGCGGCATGGCCGGCGGCAGCGCCGACGGCGCGGCGGCGCTGGTCGCCTGCGACGCGCTGTGGAAGCTGGACACCCCGCTCCCGGTGCTGCTGGAACTGGCCGCCGAACTCGGCTCCGACGTGCCGTTCGCCCTGCTCGGCGGCGTCGCGCTGGGCCGCGGCCGGGGCGAGATCCTGGAACCGCTGGCCGTCGAGGGCACCCACCACTGGGTCTTCGCGGTCGCCGCGGGCGGCCTGTCCACCCCCGCCGTGTTCCGCGAGTGCGACCGGCTGCGCGAGGAGGCCGGCACCGGCTCCAGCGACACCGACGTGCCCACCCCCGAGGCCGACCCGGCGCTGCTCGCGGCCCTCGCCCAGGGCGACACCGTCGCCCTGGCCGCCGCGCTCGCCAACGACCTCCAGCCCGCCGCGCTCTCGCTGCGCCCCGCGCTCGCCGCCACCCTGCGGGTCGGCACCGAGGCGGGCGCGCTCGGGGCGCTGGTCTCCGGCTCCGGGCCGACCTGCGCCTTCCTCGTCAAGGACGCCGAAGCGGCCGCCGCCGTGGCCGCGGCGCTGCGGGCCTCCGGCACCTGCCGGACCGCACACGCCACGCACGGGCCGGTGCCGGGCGCGTCCGTGGTGGCGGGCTGAGGCGCCCGGGGTGGGGGCCGCCGAGGTGTTCCGGGCGGGCTGACGCGGTGAAGGTGTTCCGGCGGGCCCATTAGGCTGGGGAGATCGGGGTGCCCCCGAGCGGGGTGCCCGGCCGTCGAGCCGTGGGCCGCCCCGAGACCCCCGAACCCAGGAGCGCAGCACACGTGGCCGTCAACCTCGCCACCATCGAGTCCGTCACGAAG
The DNA here is from genome assembly GCF_042792155.1 of Kitasatospora sp. NPDC056651. Taxonomy (NCBI): domain Bacteria; kingdom Bacillati; phylum Actinomycetota; class Actinomycetes; order Kitasatosporales; family Streptomycetaceae; genus Kitasatospora; species Kitasatospora sp. NPDC056651. The sequence goes on from NZ_JBHTWX010000146.1 coordinate 10,305, forward strand.
GTCTACGGCACTCGCACCCTGCTGGACGCGGTCAGCCTGGGCGTCAGCGAGGGCGACCGGATCGGCGTCGTCGGCCGCAACGGCGACGGCAAGACCACCCTGATCCGGATGCTCGCCAAGCTGGAGGAGCCCGACGGCGGCCGGATCACCTGGAACGGCGGCCTCGAACCGGCCGTCCTCACCCAGCACGACTCGCTCGACCCGAAGGCGACCATCCGGCACGAGGTGATCGCCGACCGGGCCGACCACGAATGGCTCGGCGACGCCCGGATCCGCGACATCATCGAAGGCCTCTTCGGCGGCCTCGATCTGCCCGGCTTCGCCGACGGCCTGGACACCGTCATCGGCCCGCTCTCCGGCGGCGAGCGCCGCCGGATCGCCCTCGCCAAGCTGCTGCTCGGCTCCCCGGAACTGATCATCCTCGACGAGCCCACCAACCACCTCGACGTCGAGGGCATCAACTGGCTCGCCCAGCACCTGCAGAAGCGCCGCTCCGCGCTGGTCTGCGTCACCCACGACCGCTGGTTCCTCGACCAGGTCTGCACCCGGATGTGGGACGTCCAGCACGGCGAGGTGCACGAGTACGAGGGCGGCTACTCCGACTACGTCTTCGCCCGCGCCGAGCGCTCCCGGATCGAGGCCGTCGAGGAGCAGAAGCGCCAGAACATGGCCCGCAAGGAGCTGGCCTGGCTGCGCCGCGGCGCCCCCGCCCGCACCTCCAAGCCGCGCTACCGGATCGAGGCCGCCAACGCCCTGATCGCGGACGTGCCGGATCCGCGCGACAAGTCCGAGCTGATGAAGTTCGCCAACGCGCGGCTCGGGAAGACGGTCTTCGACCTGGAGGACGTGACCGTCAAGGCCGGCCCGAAGCTGCTGCTGGAGAACCTCACCTGGCAGCTCGGCCCCGGCGACCGGATCGGCCTGCTCGGCGTCAACGGCGCCGGCAAGACCTCGCTGCTGCGCGCGATGCGCGACGCGTACGCCTCGGAGGGCGACGTCCAGCCGACCTCGGGCGTGATCAAGGTCGGCAAGACCGTACGACTGGCGTACCTCTCCCAGGAGGTCGCCGAACTGGACCCGGCGACCCGGGTGCTCCAGGCCATCGAGCAGGTCCGCTCGCGGGTCGACCTCGGCAAGGGCCGGGAGATGAGCGCGGGCCAGCTGTGCGAGCAGTTCGGCTTCGGCAAGGACAAGCAGTGGACGCCGGTCGGCGACCTGTCCGGTGGTGAGCGGCGCCGGCTCCAGCTGCTGCGGCTGCTGATGGACGAGCCCAACGTGCTGTTCCTGGACGAGCCGACCAACGACCTGGACATCGAGACGCTCAACCAGCTGGAGGACCTGCTCGACGGCTGGCCCGGCTCGATGATCGTCATCAGCCACGACCGCTTCTTCATCGAGCGCACCACGGACACCGTCCACGCGCTGCTCGGCGACAAGAAGATGCGGATGCTGCCGAACGGCGTGGATGAGTACCTGGAGCGCCGGGCCCGGATGGCGGCCGCGGCCGCCGCGGCCGCTTCGGCGGCGGCTCCCGCGGCGGCTTCGGCCGAGACGTCCGCTGCCACCGCCGGGCTCTCCGGCGGGGACCTGCGGGCGGCGAAGAAGGAGATGCAGAAGCTGGAGCGGCAGATCGCCAAGCTGGACGAGAAGGAGTCCAAGCTGCACGCCCAACTCGCCGAGCACGCCGCCGACTTCTCCAAGGTCGCGGAGCTGGACGCGCAGCTGCGCGGGGTCCGGGAGGAGAAGGAGGAGCTGGAGATGAGCTGGCTGGAGCTGGCCGAGCAGGTCTGATTCCCTCCTGGTGGGCCCAGGGCCCAGGGGCCTACGCGCGGCGGAGGAGCGTTTCGAGCTCCTCCGCAGCGCGGCCCAGGGCGCTGCGCGTGGGGTCGTGCGGGGCGGTGGGGTCCGTCGGGGTCCCCGGGGCTGTCTGGTCCGTCGGGGTCCCCAGGGCTGTCTGGTCCGTCGGGGTCGCCTGGTCCGTCGGGTTCGCCTGGTTCGCCTGGTTCGCCTGGTTCGCCGGGGCCGTCGGGGCCGCCTGGTCCGTCGGCGGCTGGTGCGCCCGGGCAGCGGCCGTCAGCTCGTCCAGTGAGCGCCGGACCCGGTCGACCTCGGCCGGATCCGGCACCCGGCCGCCGTACCGGATCTGCGCCGCGAACGCCGCCACCGCGCCGCCCAGCCGCTCCAGCGCCGCCGTCGCCGGCAGCCAGAGCTCGGCCAGCCGGCCGGTGGGCGGCGGCTCGGACAGCCCCTGCCGCACCTCCTGGCGGGCGTCCGCCAGCGAGCGGTAGGCCGTGCGGCGCAGCCACACCTGGGCGGTGCCGGGCTCGGGTGCGGCGCGTTCGACGGTGGTGGCGTCCTCGACGACGGCGTCGAGGTAGGCGCGCAGGGCCGTCGCCGCGGCGACCAGCCTGGGCTCGATCCGGTGGCGCGGGCGCTCCGGCCACAGCAGGTAGCCGAAGAGCAGGACGATCACGCTGGCCAGCACGGAGTCCAGGACCCGGGGCCGGAACTCGGCGGCGCCGCTCTGCCCGCCGAGCTGCAGCAGGATCAGCGCCATCGGCGTCATCACCACGGTGTTCAGCCCGTAGTGCGCCGCCGTCGCGTACGGGAGCAGGGCCACGCAGAGCGCGGCCATCGCGGTCAGCGCCCACTCGTCGGTGGTGGCCGTCAGCAGCGCCGCGGTCACGGCCACCCCGAGCACCGTGCCGATCGAACGGCTCACCGCGCGCAGGAACACCGAACCGAGGTCGGGCTTGAGCACGAAGGCGATCGTCATGGGCACCCAGTAACTCTTGCTGAGCGGGTAGTTGGCGGTGACCGCCGAGCCGACCGCGATGCACAGCGCGACCCGCAGCCCGTACCGCGTCGACCCCCGGGACAGCAGCCGCGCCCGCAGCCGCCAGGGGTCCGGCGGGGGCTCGGGGGCGGTGCCGAGTCGCGCGTCACGGCCGGCCACGGTGTCGGCGGCGGCGCGCAGCGCCACGTCCAGGGCCTGCCGCGAGGGGGTGTCGGGCCGCCAGTCGGGGACGGCGACCTCGCCACCGCCCCGCCGCACGGCGGCCGCCAGCCGGTTCGGCACCTGCGCCACCTCCGGCGGGACGGGGCGGCGGGCCCACAGCAGCCCGGTGGCCGCCTCGGTGGCGGCGAGGGCGGCCTCGTACATCAGGCCGTGGCGGTCCCGTGCGCCTCGGTGGTCCCGCAGTCCCTGGCGGTCCCGCGTGCCTCGGCGGTTCCGTACGCCTCGGTGGCCCGTGCCGAGCAGGTCCTGGAGCTGGTTCAGGCGGGCCGTCAGCACCTGGCGCGACCCGGCCGCGCGCGGCCCGCCCAGGTCGGCGAGGGTGCGGCCGAGCGCGTCGTACGCGGCGGCCAGCGCCCGGTTGCGCGGGTCCGCGGCGGGCCGGTTCGGCGCACCCGCGGGCAGCCCGAGCAGCACCACGAACGCGGCGCCGACCGGCATCATCGGCGCCGCCGCCCACCACGGCTGCGGCAGCGGCATCCCGCTGCCCAGCGCGGCCGACACCAGCAGCAGCATCCCGGCCGCCGAGCCGCGCGGACCGGTCGCGCTCAGGGCGCCGGAGGCGAAGGCGGTCAGCGTCAGCGCGAGGCCGAGGGCCAGGCCGTCCACGTCGGCGTGCTGGAGGGCGGTGCCGATCAGCATGCCGACCGCGGAGGCGAGAACGGCCGTCCCGATCCGGGCCGCCCGCGGCCCAGCCGGCTCGGCGCGGTCGTTCATCGTCGCGTGCATCGCCCCGAGCCCGGCGAACACCCCCAGGTCCAGCCGGTGCGCCAGCAGCCCCACCGTCAGCGGCACCGCCATGCCCACCGCCGCCCGCGCCATCAGCCCCACCGGCAGGGGCGGCCGCGCGGGCCGTACGGCTCGGGCCCACCAGGCGGTGGCGTCGGGGGAGCTCATCGGGTCACGTCCATTCCGCGGCCTTGGGTCGCTGCTGTGCGACATTGCGCGGCAGATGGGGCGTACCGGGTCAGTCTAACCAGGGCCGTCCCGGCGGCCGGTACGTGTCAAGTTCGTACCGATCGCGTACGGGCGGGCCAAGGGCCCTGCCGGTCCGACAGGGGTGGTGGCTACGATGACGGAGGCGGTAGCCGTCCACAGGGCGGGCGGTGTGCCGACCAGGACGGTACGACCCAGAAGTTGACGGTGTGTTGCGGCCCGACGCCCCCCGGGAGGACCCGGGGCCGGCACGGCCGTACGGGGGAGAGGTGAACTGCTGTGGCAGGCAATGGTGCAACAAGTTCGGGGACGCCGACCCCTTCGGCAAGCCCTTCGCCCAGTCCGACGCCGACGCCCTCCGCGGGGCCTTCGCCGAGCCCGTCGCCGAGCCCGGCCCCGAGCCCGTCGCCCAGTCCCCCGGCGAGCCCGTCGGCGAGTTCCACGCCCGACCCTTCGGCGAGCCCCCCGCCCAGCCCTTCGAGCACCGCCCCGAACGGGCAGGGGCCCTCGAACGACCCGTCGCCGTTCGTGCTGGAGAAGAAGCTTCCGTGGCCGTTCGGCGGGGTGAACATCGCTCCCGTCGTCAGCACGATACAGACGAACGGCAGCGCCAGTGACCTGGTGTCGGCCTTCGGTAAGCAGGACGTCCAGGTAGAGCTCGACACGCTCAAGACGTTCGCCGGGAAGGTCGATGCCCTGCTCGCCGCGATGGAGGGATCTCCGGCCGCGCCCTACAAGCTTCAGGAGCAGAAGCTGACGGGCAAGAGCTTCGCGAGCGCGGACTTCGCCGAGGCGACGGACCTGACCACCGCCTACGGGAAGGTCCACGCCCAGCTCGTCCAACTGCACAAGGACTTCGCGGCGCAGATCCAGGCGATGCAGACGGCGGTCTCGAAGACGGCGAGCAACTACGCGACCAACGAGGACCACACGACGGCCGCGCAGAACGGCGTCGCGCAGAACGCGGGCTACACCACGGCGGCACCCGGGTCGGGCGACGGCAGGTACTGATGGTGGTCCGGGGAGAGTCCTACGGGGAGACGGGGAGCAAGTAGTGTCAGGCAGCACGAACTTCGAAGGCATCGAACACGCCCACCTGCGGAAAATGGTGGACAGCACGGATCCGGCGACGGTCCTCAGCCGCGGCACCCAACTGCAGTCGGCGGGCCGGGTACTGAGGGAACTGAGCGCGGCGCTCAAGTCGCACGTCGGCAACGTCACCTGGGAAGGCCCGGCCGCCGAGAGCTTCAAGACCTGGGTGAACAACCTGCAGCAGTCGGCGCAGATCATCGGCGACCACGCCACGACCGCCGGTGACGCGATGCACCAGGCCGGCGAGGCGCTCAGCACCGCCAAGGTCGCTGTGCCGGAGCCCCCGAAGACGGAGATCCAGGCGGTCGCCAAGTACAACGGTCAGCCGAAGGTCGTCAGCGTTCCCCAGAACGTCGTCGGTCAGACGTCCGACGAGTACATGAAGTCGATTCCGCCCCACGACTGGGTGACCTCGACGGAGTTCGCCGCGGCCAAGGCGAAGGTCGACAAGGAACACCAGGAAGCCGTTCTCCAGATGGAGAAGCTGGCGCAGGCGTACAGCGCGGCGACGACGACGCTGAACGGGATTCCTTCGGACGTGGTGCTGCCGGGGACTCCTGGCAAGGAGAGTAGTAGGAATGACATGTCGGATGCTTCGGGCGGCTCTGGCGGCTCCGCGGGCTCTGGCGGTTACGTCCGCAACCCTCGAACGGGTCTGAGCAGCACCGGTGGGAGTGTCCGGCCACCCGGTGGCGGCGGCAATGGCGGCGGAAAGGTCCTGCCCCGCGACCCGGGATCGGGCGGCCCCGTCCCGTCCGACCCGGGCAACACCCCGCCCCCGTACGGTGGCGGGGGCCAGCTGCCGCCCATGCCGCAGGACCCGGGCAACTCGATCCCGCCGTCCCACCCGCAGGACCCGGTCAACCGCCCGGGCACTGGCCTCGACAGCCTGCCCACGCCGACCCTTCCGACCCAGACCGGTCCGTACGGCCCAGGCGGCGGCCAGCTGCCGACGGACGGGCCGAGCACCCTCCCCGGGTACCCGTCCGGGCCGAACGGTCCGGGGGGCGGCCCCGGCATCCCCGGTGGCGGCCCGATACCCGGTATCCCGGCAGGGCCCGGCGGCGGCAGCATCCCGGCCAGGGGCGGCGGCGGTGGCTCCATCCCCGGCAAGGGCGGCGGCCAGATTCCGGTGCGCACGACCCCGTTCGGCGGCGGTCCCGGGCAGGGGAGGGGCGGTACCCCGGGTCTGCCCAGCGGGACGGTCTTCGGCGCCCGCGAGGCGGCGGGGCCGGGCGGTGGCCGGGTCGGCGGGCCGGCTGGCATGGGTGGGGGCATGCACCCCGGCATGGGCGGCGGCGCCCACGGTGGCGCGGTCGGCGCCGGCGGCGGCTCGCGCGGCGGCCGGGGTCTGTCCTCGACCACCGGCGGCACGGTCGGCGGCCGCAAGGGCCCGACTGCGGGCGGCGAGTTCACGCCCGGCGGTACGGGCCTGCGCAACCGTGCGGCGGGCGCCGCCGAGGGCGGTGCCCAGTCCAGGCAGAACGGCATGATGGCCCCCGGGGCCGCGGGCCACGGCAACCGCAAGGAACGCGACCGCCGCAAGCGGGCCGACTACCTCCACGAGGACGAGGAGACCTGGACCAACGGAACGCCGGAGAGCAACCCGGACGTGATTGAGTAGGACGGCAACGACTGCCCGGCCACTGGGCCTCCCCAGTGGCCGGGCAGGCTTGTTCGGGGCACGCTCCCCGGTCGACGGAGAGATTGACGAGGAGTTGTGATGGGGCGGACGAACGCGCGGGCGCGTTGGCGGGTTGCTGCTGCGGCACTTCTGGCGGCGGGAATCGTGGTCGGCCCGGTCGCAGCACCTGCGGTTGCCGAGGACACGATTCGGCAGCAGCAGTGGCACCTGGAAGCCATGCGAGCCCCCGAGATGTGGAAGGTGTCCAAGGGGCAGGGTGTCACGGTCGCGGTGATCGACAGCGGGTTCAAGCTTGATCACCCCGACCTGAAAGGACAGTTCCTGCCGGGCAAGGACTTCAGCGGAAGCCCCGATGGTGTGGGCTCGTTCGCGGATGGGCACGGCACGGCCATCGCCAGCCTCATCGCCGGGACAGGAAAGGGCAACGGCGGGACCGGTGCCCAAGGTCTGGCGCCAGGCGTCAATATCCTCCCATTGAAGATCAATACTGGAAAAGTTGGGACGCTTGTATCGACCGACTTCCTCGATCAGGTGGGGCAGTCCATTGCGTATGCGGTTGACCAAGGGGCGAAGGTCATCAATATCTCGCAGGGGATCGAGGCTGTGACGGCCTTCCCGGCTGATGTGGCGAAGCTGAACGGGATCATTGCGGGGGCTCGGGCGAAGGGAGTTCTGGTATTCGCCAGTGTCGGGAACGGGGCTGAGAAGGGGAACCTCGTCGAGTATCCCGGTGCGCTCCCGAATGTCATCGGCGTAGGGGCTTCGGATCACAACGGCACTGTCACTGCGGAGTCTGAGCGGGGGCCGCAAGTGGCACTTGTCGCACCCGGTATGGACATGATTTCCGCGTGCACCTCTTCAACGGGTTACTGCAAGAGCCACGGGACATCAGACTCGACCGCCTTGGTATCGGCCTCGGCGGCGCTGGTCTGGGCGGTCCACAAGGACTGGACGGCCAATCAGGTCCTGCGGGTCCTCATCAACACCGCGGGGAAGGCGAATGAAGGTGCTGCCCGGAATGACCTCATCGGCTACGGCGCGGTGCGGCCGCGCGTCGCGCTGACGGATCCGGGGGACCCGGGTCCGGCGGACGTGTCGCCGCTTCCGGCTGATGCGGTGATGCCGTCGGCGGCTCCGCAGCCGTCCGCGAGCGGGTCTGCTCCCGCGTCTCCTGCGTCGGCGGTGCCGGTTCCGGAGGGGAGTCCGACCGGTGAGGCCGTCGGCGCGTCGTCGGCGCAGCCTGTGGCGGGGAAGGCGTCCGGTTCGGGTGGCTCGTTGCCGGTCGTGGCGGGTGTGGTGGCCGGGCTGGTGGTGGTGGCCGGGGCGGTGTTCGCGGTGGTGCGGCGTCGGCGGAAGCCGGTCGGGGAGCCGGTGGTTCAGGCGCCGCAGGTCCCGCCGGTCCCGTCGGTCCCGCCGGTGCCGGTGCAGCAGCCGATGGGGGCGGTGCCGCCGCCTCCGCCGTCGTACCGGCAGCCGCCCGTTCCGCCGGAGGACAACCCGTACGCGAGGTAGTTCAGGCTGTGTGGGGGAGTCGGGTGGGGAACTGCTGGATGTGGGCTCGTCGGTCTGTGGCTCTTGGAGCCGCGAGCATGTGCGTCTTGGGCCTTGCGGTAGGTCCGGCCGTTGCCGAGGACGCGATTCGGCAGCAGCAATGGCATCTGGACGCGATGCACGCCCCGGAGATGTGGAAGGTGTCCAAGGGGCAGGGCGTCACGGTCGCGGTGATCGACAGCGGGTTCAAGCTTGATCACCCCGACCTGGAAGGGCAGTTCCTGCCGGGCAAGGACTTCAGCGGAAGCCCGGGTGGAGTCGGGTCCTATGCGGAGAACCATGGCACGCTGATGTCCAGCCTCATCGCGGGAACCGGCAAGTCGGATGGCGGAAAGGGCGCCTATGGTCTCGCCCCGGGAGCCAGGATTCTTCCGTTGAAGTTCGCCAACGGGTCTGAGCACGCGGTGGTTTCCGCTGACTTTCTGGATCAGATCGGGCAGGCGGTGACGTATGCGGTCGAGCAGGGTGCCAAGGTCATCAACATCTCGCAAGGAACGGCCGCCGTCACGACTTCTCCGGCTGATGTGGAGAAGCTGAACAAGATCTTGGCATGGGCCCGGGGAAAGGGTTCGCTGGTGGTCTCCAGCGTCGGAAACTCCGGAGACCAGGGGAACATCGTCGAGTACCCGGGAGCCCTGCCCAACGTGGTCGGCGTGGGAGCTTCGGACCGGAACGGCACTGTCACCGCCGAGTCCGAGCGTGGGCCACAGGTCGTACTTGTGGCTCCTGGTATGGACATGGTCGGTGCTTGTCCTGGCGCCACGGGGTACTGCAAGGGGCATGGCACGTCGGATGCGACCGCCGTGGTGTCCGCGTCGGCGGCTTTGGTGTGGTCGTTGCATCCGAACTGGACGGCCAATCAGGTCCTGCGGGTCCTCATCAACACAGCGGGGAAGCCGAATGACGGGTCCGGTCGCAACGACATCGTCGGCTACGGTGCGGTGCGGCCGCGCGTCGCGCTGACGGATCCGGGGGACCCGGGTCCGGCGGACGTGTCGCCGCTTCCGGCTGATGCGGTGACGCCGTCGGCGGCTCCGCAGCCGTCCGCGAGCGGGTCTGCTCCCACGTCTCCCACGTCTCCTGCGTCTCCTGCGTCGGCGGTGCCGGTTCCGGAGGGGAGTCCGACCGGTGAGGCCGTCGGCGCGTCGTCGGCGCAGCCTGTGGCGGGGAAGGCGTC
>NZ_JBHTWX010000147.1:0-19296 GCF_042792155.1 Kitasatospora sp. NPDC056651
AGTCGGCCCAGCCGACTTCTCGCGCGCCGGGGTGGGGCGCCGGGGGAAGAAGAACAAGGGGCCGGCTTCAGGCACGCCCCCGCCGCAGGATGTGCTCCGCGAGGTCGACGGCCTCCCGGACCGGCACCAGCCGGCATTCGGCAGCGTCCCCGACCCGCCCGGCGGTGATGCCGCGCGCCGTCCGCAGGACCTCGGCGCCGAGGGGCCCGAAGTGGACGTCGTCCAGGTGGGGGGCCCGGAAGGCGGCCCAGCCGTCCTCGCCGACGCAGCGGTACTCGCGCTCGGCCACGTCGGGCATCCGCAGGTCGGCCAGGTGGAAGGCGGTGAAGCGGTCCATCGGGACGCCGAGCATCAGCACCCGGGCGTCCAGGTCGTAGAGCCGCCCGAGCGGCGACTCCGGGCCGAGGTGGGAGGTCAGCGGGTGGTGGGCGGTGACCGCGCGAGCGCGCCGGCCCACAGCCGCCCAGGAGGTCTGCGGGTGGCGGCTGCGCAACGCGCCCGGGCAGGTGCGGACCGCCTCCGACAGCGCCCCCACGGTGGGTGAGGCCGGGGTCCGGGCCGGGTCGAAGCGGGGCATCCGGGCCTGGTACGCGTCGATCTCCGCCGGCGAGAGCCCGGCGGTGGCCGACTGGTACAGCCGGGAGCTGGCGGAGTTCTCGGGCGTGGCGGTGTAGGCGACCAACGTGCCGTCGGAGCCCAGGACTTCGCGCAGCGCCTCGACCACGGCCGCTGCCCCGCCGGACACCGGTCCGAGGGTGCGCAGGGAGGCCTGGACGTGCAGCACCTCACCCGGGCGGACCCCGAGGTCGGTGAGGGCGCGGACGAGGGGTTCGGTACGGATGGCGTCTCCCCGGGGTGAAGGCGGCGGATGGACGGGTCAGACCCCGGCCCGCTCCCGCCGCGCCCGGTCGGCCGCCTGCTCGGCGGCGGCGGGCAGCGGCAGGGCGAGCCAGGGGGCGACGGTGGCGCGCATGCCGTCGGCGAAGCGCGCGCCGGTCCCGGTCAGGGCCCCGGATGTCGCCAGTCGCTCCACGGCCTCGGCGGTGTACCGCCGCCAGAGCGCGAACTGCTCGCGCGCCCGGTCGGCGGCCCCGCCCGGCAGCCCGTCGTACGCGAGGGTGCGGGTGCCCCAGTACTCGGTGACCGCCAGGTGGGCGTACGTGCCCTGGAGCAGCCCTTCGAACGGCCGGGGGTCGGGCCGCCAGGGCGCGAAGTACAGGGTGGTGTCGGCGCGGTCGTACAGGTCCACCAGGTCGAGCACCGCGCCGAGCTTGACGTGCTGGAACTCGTGGGCGAGCAGCAGCGCGAGGGTCGGCGCCGTGGCCGGCCGGGCGATGGCGACCGCGCCGTACGCCTGCCGGGCCGCCGAGCTGACGTCCCGGCCGGTGGGGCCCGGCCGCAGCGGGGTGACCGTCGCCAGGCCGGCCCCGATGCCCTCCGCGTACCCGGGCAGGTCCCGCCCGAGCAGCTCCCAGGCCTCGCGCAACGCGCCCGTCCAGTCGAGCAGTTCGCCGTCCGAGAGGCGGCCGGACACCGGATGGTCGTGGCTGTCGCGCAGCGGGTCGGTGTCCTCCAGCGCGACCGTCCAGCCGCCGGCCGGCCGGACCCGCCGCAGCGGTTCGTCCAGCACCGTGCGCACCGAGCCGTCGGACGCCCGCACCTCGAAGCCGTCCGGCCGCCCGGTGACCACGGCCTCGCCGTCGGGTACGGCGACCCGTCCGAGCGTGGGCAGGTGCAGCCACCCGCCCCGCACCGGAACCGTCACCGAGTCCCCCCGCCCGGCGCGCACGGCGGCGGCCGCGGCGAGCGCGGCCAGCGGGCCGAGTCCGACCGGCAGGTCCCCGGCGAGCCGGCGGGCCGCCCAGGCACGGGCGTACGGGTGGGCGAGCACCGCGTCCACGGCGGCGGGGGCCGCCACGTCGAGTTCCGCCAACAGCGCCCAGGCCTCGGGGCGCCCCTGCCCGGAGGCATCCCAGGCGGCGGCCAACATGGCCCTGGTGAGTCGGAGTTGGGAGCGTCCTAGCGCGGCGACGGTGTCGGCGCTCCCGTAACCGTGGGCGAGCTCGTCGAGTTGCGCCGGGGTGAGCGCACCGGGCAGCGGCTCGCCGACGACCTGGGCCGGAACGGCCGTCGAACCCCCGTTCCCCGCAATGCCGTTGATGAACGTCATGAGATCACCGCAGTAGACGGAGGGATGGTCGAAGCTGCCTCCTCCATCGTCGCTCCGCCAGCGGTGGGCGTACAGCCCGCCGCCGCAGGAGCGCACCACGGAGCAGGAGCGGCAGGCCTCGCTCAGTCCGGCCAGGCCGGACTGGCGGGCGGCGATGCCGGGGTGCCGGGCGAGGTCGTCGAGGCTGTGCGCGAAGACGTTCAGCCCGGTGACGGGTGCGCCGTCGTACGCCGTCTTCAGACTGTCGGCCTGCTCGAAGGTCCCGTCCGTCTCCAGGACCGCCAGGTCTGAGGGCTCCAGACCGAGCGACTCGGTGAGGCTGGAGAACCCGCGCAGGGTCCGGTGCACGGACTCGAAGGTCCGTACGGCGAACGGCCGCCCGTCCGTTTCCCACAGCCTGTGGACAGTCAGCAGCCAGTCGGCGTACGGGGTGGCCCCCAGGGCGGCGGGGCGCTTGGGCGGCTCGTCCCAGGTGGCGTGCGGAAGCAGGAAGTCCACTGCGGGCGGCCGGAGTTCGGCCAGCGCCCGGTACACGGCCACCGGGTCGTTCTCGACGTCCATCGTGCACAGCAGCCCGGCGAACAGGTGCCGGTACTCGGGCTCGTTCAGCAGCCCGACCGCCCGCAGCACCTGTGGATGGCTGCTCCGCCCGTCGGCGAACCGCCGGTGGCGGTCGTTGGCGGCCCTGTCCCCGTCCAGCGAGATGCCGACCCGGACGTCCAGCTCCGCGAAGAGCGAGCAGAACTCGCGGCTCAACAGCACGCCGTTGGTGTGAATGCGCAGGTCCAGCGCACACCCGTCCGGAAGCGCCGCCCGCAGCGCCTCGGCGGCCCGGCGCAACCGGTCCGGGCCGGCGAGCAGGGGTTCTCCCCCGTGCAGGACGACCCGGACGGCAGGCAGCCGGTGGGCGGCCGCGTGCTCGCCGATGCGCTCGGCGGCCTTGGCCAGGATGTCGACCCCGATGACCTTGGGGCGGGAGCGCCAGCTGGTGTCCGCGTGTTCGTAGACGTAGCAGTGGTCGCAGGCCAGGTCACAGCGACTGTGCACCTTGATCACGAACTGCGTCAACGGCAGCGGAATCGACGTCGTCATGGACCTGGGACTGTTCGGTTCGGTGAGGCTCATCGAGGCCCAGCAGGGGCCCTGGTGGAGGCTCCGTAGAGACCCGGTAGGGCTCGGTGAGCCTCAGTGGGGTTGGACCTGCCGGGTCCGGATTCCGCTCGGGAATCCGGACCGGGTCAGATCGAGGAGTTGAAGGCAGCGACCGGCACGAGGCCGGATTCCGCGCCGGGAAGCGCGCGCTGGAGCCGGGAGGCGAGCTCCTCCGCGCCGAGCGCGGCGAGATCGGCGAGAGAGGGGCGTTCCGGCGTCTCCTGAGGGTCAGTGAGCTTGCCGGCCGGCCTGGTGCTGGTTACCGGAGTCATAGTTCTTTTCCTTAGGCGCGGTTAGGACCTGCCGAGGGTGGGTATGCCCACCCGGTTACGACTAAATCTATCTGCCCGCTGCCACTTCGCGCGGCACGTTGCGGGCTCACGGTGGCTCCCCGGGCGGCCGACGTCGTACGACAGCGCGCAGGACCCCCAGAATTCACCCGTTCAGCGGTCGCGCACTTCGCCGTGGCGCGCGCCGAAGCGCGTCGCCGGGGTAAGGAGCGTTGCCGGAACAGGGTCCTGGAGCAGTACCTGGGCACACCCCGGGAGTGCCCAGGGAAGCGCCCGGACAAGCACGTCTTCCGGTCAAGCATCCGAGCGCCCGGAGTCATTCCCCCGGCGCACCGAGTCCCCGGACGGTCCGCACCAGCTCCTCGGTGAACTCCACGCCGCTCGCCGTCAGTTCACCACACCAGAGGAGTGTCTCCCCGGCGGTCAGGGTGTGCGTCCGCCAGCGCGCGAACTCCCGGTGAGCGCGGCCGGAGTCGGCTGCCCCGACACCCGCCTCCGCTTCCGCTTCCGCCCGCCAGAAGTCCGCCACCCCCAGGTGGGCGTAAGCCCCCTGGAGCAGCGCCCCGGCCGGGCGCGGGTCGGGCCGCCAGGGCGCCCGGTAGACCGCCGGGCCGTTGGGGCGGTGCAGCGGCACCAGGTCGAGCAGGGCGCCGAGTTGGACGTGCAGGAACTCGTGCACCAGGGCCAGCGCCAGCAACTCCGGCTCACCCGGCAGCGAGGCCGCCACCGCACCGTACGCCCGCCGGGCGGCGGCGCTGACCGCCTCGCCACCGGGGGCGGGCCGCAGCGGCACGACGGTGGTCACACAGGCCGCGACGGCCTGCGCGTGGCGGCGGTGGCGACGCACCAGGATGTCCCAGGCCTCGGCCAACCGCTCCTTCCAGAGGGCGAGTTCGGCGTCGAGGAGCGGACCGGCCGGCGGACGGCCGTAGTCCACCCGGCGCGGACCGGCGTGGTCGATCGACGGCGCCCAGCGCAGTCCGTCGCACTCCAGCACGAGGGCCGGGCCGGGAACACCGCGGAGGAAATCGGCCAACCCGTCGAGCGGAACGGACTCCCCGGACGCCGCACCCCGCAGGCAGCCGGCCGCCCAGGCGTCCAGCTCCGGCCGCAGCAGCACCTCCTCCCACCGCTCCCGGTCGTCCCGCTGCAGCGCCCGCACCCGGGCGTACGCCTCCCGGTAGCCGTCGTGCTCCGGCGCCGCCCGGCGCAGTGCCAGCAGCAGCAGCGCCCGCTTGCTCAACTGCCCGGAGCGCAGCAGCCGGACCGCCTCCGGACCGCCGCGCGCGCCCGCGATCGCCCGGAACGTCACCCGGTCCACGCCGTGCCGGGGCAGCCCGTCCGCCCCTCGCGCGACCGGCACCCCGGCCGCCACCACCTCACCCGTACCAGCCACCGGTTCTCCTCCTCCTGTGTGCGGCCTCCGGCCCGCTCGGCCGGCCCATCGCCCAACCCGCCGGGCCCGCCCCCGGTGTCCCCGCGCCGGGGCGGATCAGCCGGACGGCGGCCGGGCATGACCCGGACGGGTGAACCGGAGCGCCCCGGCGCCTTCCCCCCGACGCCTTCCCCGGCCCCGTCGGCCCCCGCGCCGCCCCCCGGCGCCTTCCCCGACCCCTCCCCCGGGCCGCCGGACCCGAAGGCCCGCTCAGCTCCTCACCAGCCCCGCCACCCCCGCGCGCAGGCGCCCCGCGATGTGCCGGATCAGCCGGTCCAGGTCCGCGCAGTACACCGACGGGTGACCGAAACCGTCCCCCGCGTACCGGTGCGCGTACAGCCCCCCGCCGCAGACCCCGGCCAGCGGGCAGCCGGCGCACACCGGGCCGAGGCCCGCGAGGCCGCGCTGCCGGGCCCGGAAGGCCGGGTGGGCGGCCGCGTCCGTGAAGCCGTGCCGCCACACGTCCAGGCCGGTCCCGGGGGCGCCGTCATAGGCGACCTTGAGGCTGTCCGCCTGCTCGATCGCCCCGTCCACCTCGACCACCACCAGGTCGACGGGCGCCAGCCCGACCGCCTCGCTGGCCGCCCGCCCGCCGAGCAGCAGCACCGACAGCTCCTCGAACAGCCGCACCCCGGTCTCCCGGCGCGGCGCGCCGTACCAGCGGTCGAAGGCGGCGATCAGCCACTCCCCGTACGGCGCCGGCACCGCGCGCGAGCCGCCCGGTGGCTCGTCCGGCACCGCGCGCGGCGGCACCCCCGGCGGCGGTTCCCGCCAGGTCGCGTGCGGCAGCAACAGGTCGAGCCGGGGCGGCGCGAACTCCAGCAGCGCCTCGTAGGTGGCCACCGGGTCCGAGTCCAGGTCGACGACGCACAGCAGGCCGGCGAACAGCTCCCGGTGCCGGTCCGAACCGAGCAGGCGCACCGCCTCGGCGGTGCGCGCCCAGCTGCCCGCGCCGGAGGGCAGCCGCCGGTGCCGGTCGTGGTCGGCCCGGGCGCCGTCCAGCGACACCCCGACCGAGACCCGGTGCCGGTGCAGCACGTCGAGCAGGCCGGGTTCCTCCAGCAGCCGCAGCCCGTTGGTCTGCACGGTGAACCGCACCCTGGGCCGCACGGACGCCAACTCGCCCAGCAGCTCGTCCAGATGGGGAGCACCGACGAGCAGCGGCTCCCCGCCGTGCAGCACGACGGAGACCTCGTCCAGCCCGTGCTCGGCCGCGTGCTCGTCGATCCTCCGGGCGGTGCGGCGGACGGTCGCCAGTTCCATCCGCCGCGGCCGCCGGCGCCAGCTCTGGTCCGCGCCCTGGTACACGTAGCAGTAGTCGCAGGCCAGGTTGCACCGACTGTGGATCTTCAGCAGGAACTGCCGGAACGCCACCATGCCGTGAGCCTACTAAGCCGCCGCCCCTGACTCGCCGTCACACGTGCGGCGGCTCCACGTCCGAGTCCAGCCGTGCCCCCGCCCGCACCGCGATCGTCGTCGGGTGCTCCTCCCCCAGCGTGCCCCGGGCCCTGCGGATGCACTCCGCCCGCAGCTCCGCGGACCGCTCGGCGTGCCCGAGGGCGGCCAGCGACAGCGCGAGGTTGGAGTTGATGCCGATGGAGTCGTAGTGGTCCTGGCCGAGGGCGTCGGTCATCAGCGGCTCCGCCTCCAGCTCCAGGTCCAGCGCGGCCTGGAGCTCCCCGGCCAGCGACAGGTCGTTCGCGTGGTTCATCATCGCGATCGGGATGTAGAGGTGGTGCGCGCCGAGGACCGTGCGGAACTGCGCCAGCGTACGGCCGGACAGCTCGCGCGCCTCCACCGTGCGCCCCGCCAGCCGTAGGTACACCGAGAGGTTGTTGGCGCCGGCCAGCGTCACCGGGTGGTCCTCGCCCAGGTAGTCGCGGTACCGCGCCAGCGCCCGTTCCGCCAGCGGGATCGCCCGCCCGGTGTCGCCGAGC
Source organism: Kitasatospora sp. NPDC056651 (assembly GCF_042792155.1). Lineage (NCBI taxonomy): Bacteria > Bacillati > Actinomycetota > Actinomycetes > Kitasatosporales > Streptomycetaceae > Kitasatospora > Kitasatospora sp. NPDC056651. The sequence goes on from NZ_JBHTWX010000147.1 coordinate 6,985, forward strand.
GCGTTGAGGTCGCTGGCCAGGTTGGTGGCGGCGGCCAGGGTGTCGGGGTGCTCGGGGCCGTTGATGTCCAGGTAGCGCTGGTAGATGTCCTCGTCGATCTCCAGGGCCTCGTGGTAGCGGCCGGCCCGGCGCAGCGCCACGGCCAGGTTCTTGCGGGCGCGCAGGGTGTCGGTGTGGCCGTCGCCGATGGTCTGCTGATAGATCCGGACGGTCTCCTCCAGCAGGTCCAGGGCCTCCCGCAGCCGCCCGGTCTCGCGCAGGTCGCGGGCGTAGTTGGAGGCCGAGGAGAGCGCGTACAGGCTGTGCGCGCCGAGCGCGTCGCGCTGCTGGAGGTAGTTGCTGCGATGCCGCTCCAGGGCGGCCCGGCGGTCGCCGGCCAGGTAGTCGGAGACGGCGAGGTTGTTGGTGATCATCAGGGTGCGCGGGTGGTCCGGGCCGAGGGTGCGCCGGGCGGCGTCCAGGGTGCGGCGGTCGAGCGCCCGGGCCTCGTCGTAGCGGCCGAGGAAACGCAGGTCGGCACCGAGGCTGTTGGCGACGGCGAGGGTGTGCGAGTGCTCCGGGCCCAGGGTCGCGGTGAAGCGCTCCAGGATGTCCCGGTCCATCTCGTACGCCTCCTGGAGGGCGCCCTGGGAGCGGCGGATGTTGCTCAGCTGGGTGCGCAGCATGAGCGTCTGGGCGTCGTTGTCGACGTCGAAGCCGGGCCCGCCGTAGCCGTCCTGGCGCCAGTGCTCCAGGGTCCGCCCGGCCAGTTCCCGGCCGGACTCGTGCAGGCTGCGCTTCCACTGGTAGCGGACCGAGTCGATGATCCACTGCCGGACGTCCTCGTCGGCGCTGTCGAGTGCCCCGGACGGCCAGAGGTGGGGCAGGAGTTCGGCGTACTCGGCCCAGTTGGCGGGCACGTCCGGGTCGCCGGGGTTGGCGGTGGCGAGCGCGGCGTGGACGACGCCGCGCAGTTCGGCCCGCCGCTCCTCCTCGACCTGGTCCCGCAGGACGGCCTGGACCAGCCGGTGCACGGTGATGGTCTCGCTGCCCTGGTCGGTGCGGGCGAGCCCGAACCGGTTGATGGCGCGCAGGAACTCGCCGATCGCGAGCTTGTCGCGGGGCGCCCTGGGGGGTAGCCGCAGGGCGCGGGTGACGGCCCGGCTGTAGAGCAGCCGCATCGGGATGGCGTCGGGGCCGAAGAAGGCGCAGATCTCCAGGATCTGGGCGGCCGGGGCGTTCATCCGGCGCAGCTCCTCGACCGAGATGCGCCAGGTCGCGGCGGCCGAGTGCGGGTAGTCGGCGGTGCGCAGCCGGGTGCGTTCGAGCATCTCGGTGAGCTCTTCGTCGAGCAGTTCGAGGTAGGTGGCGATCGGCATCGACGTCTCCTGGAGCCAGACGGCGGCTTGGCCGACGGCGAGCGGCAGGTCGCCGAGCCGGTGCGCGACCTGGTCGGCGTCCTCCGGAGAGAGGCCGCTGTTGAAGCGGCGCAGCAGCCGGACGCTCTCCTCGCGGAGGAAGACGTCGACCTCGACCAGGCCGGCGTGGCGGGCCCAGCCCTGGTTGCGGGAGGTGATCAGGACGTGCCCGCCGGAGGAGCCGGCCGGCTGCCAGGGAGCGAGCTCCTCGGGGGTGCCGGCGTTGTCGAAGACGAGCAGCCAGCGGCGGTACGGCCGGCCCCGGCGCAGCGCGTCGAGCACGGCGGCGGCGGTGTGCGCGACGTCGTCGCTGCTGGGCACGCCGAGCCGGGGGGCGAGTTCGGCGAGCTTCTGCGGGATGTTGGCGGGCTCCTCGGCGGGCACCCACCAGACCACGTCGTACGCGGCCTTGAAGCGGTGCGCGTACTCGGCGGCGATCTGGGACTTGCCGGCGCCGCCGAAGCCGTAGAGCACCTGGCTGAGCACCGCGGCGGGCCCGCCGGTGAAGCGGTTGCGGAGCAGTTCGAGCAGCTTGCCGCGGCCGATGAACGCGGCGTTGCGCGAGGGCGCTTCCTGGACCTGCGGGGCGGTGCCGGGGAACCGGGCGGGGGCGGCGAACTCCCCGCTGTCGGAGTCGGATTGGCGGTTGCTGCCGGGCGGCGGGCCGAGTTCGGCGTAGAGCTGGGCCTCGGCGCCGACCGCGGAGGAGCGGACCAGGTCCGGCGCGGGCTGTCCGGCGAACGGGCGGGGCACCGGCTCGTCCGAGTCCTGGAGCCGGAAGGAGACCAACGCCGGTGATCCGGAGGCTAGTTCGCGCCCCTGGAGGAGCTGCCAGACCTCGGCGGCGCGGGGCAGCGCGGTGTACTCGGGCGAGAGCAGCGCGAGCAGGCGGCCCTGGCCGTCGACCGGCCCGGCGACCTCCGGCGGCCGGGGGCCGGTGTACGGCTCGGCGGCGCTGTGCAGGGAGGCCTGGTAGCCGAAGCGGGTGAGCGTCCCGGCGGCCCACTCGGCCCACATCCGGTCCTCGGGCGCGTAGCTGACGAACACCTGGCGCGGCACCGCGCGGGCGGAGCGCAGATAGGCGCCGTAGAGCCGGCGGCGGTTCTCGGCGGTGAGCGGGCGCAGGGTGCGGACCCGGCCGTCGGTGATCCAACCGGCCAGCCGTTCGAAGGCGTTGAGCAGGCTGCGGGCTTCCTGAGGCCGGTCGGCGACGGTGGCGGGCACCTCCTCGTAGGCGTAGAAGGGCTTGTACGGCACCTCGACGTCGGCCCAGTAACCGGCCCTCCGGTCGCCGGCCAGCCAGCGGCCGAGGTAGGGGGCGAAGGCCTCGCGGGCGTAGTCGCGGCCGGCCTCCAGACGCTCCTGCTCGGCGTCCTCGACCCGCATCGGCACCGGCAGGACCCGGATCGCCCGCTCCTCGGTCTCGGCGATGGCGTGGGCGGCGTCGACGCCGCCGCGGATGTTCTGGGCGCTGAAGGTGAAGCAATCCACCACGGTGTCGGGCATCAGGACGGTGCAGATGCCGGAGGTGTCGCTGACACCGGTGCGGCTGTCGATGAGCACGTAGTCGTAGCCGCGGGCCCAGCGTTGGCGCAGCTCGCGCAGGAACTCGCCGCCGCGGATGTCCCGGCCGTGGAAGAAGCTGCGCCAGTTGAAACTGGTGACGGCGGCGGCGTAGGCGGCGTTCTGCCGGCCCGCGGGCAGGAAGTCGAGCCGGCCGCCGGGCGGCAGGTCGAGGGCGAGGCCGCAGACGTAGCCCTCCAGGCGTCCGGGCTCGTCCAGCCACTCGGCCGGGGACAGCCCGACCGGTCCGGCGGCCGAGGGCAGGGCCTGCCTGACGTAGGAGCGCAGCAGGTCGATCAGGCCGTCGGTGGAGTGCAGTTCCGGGTCGACCAGCAGCGGGTGGTAGTAGCGGTGGAGGCCGGGCGCCTCCAGGTCCCAGTCGACGACCAGGACCCGCAGGCCGCGGCTGGCGAGGATCCAGCCGACGTTGGCGAGCGCCATGGTGCGGCCGGTTCCGCCTTTGAAGGAGTAGAACGTGACGACCGATCCCGGTCCGCCGCGCTCCAGCTCTGCGCCGGGCTCAGTGGTCATCGTCCTGGTCTCCCCTCAGCGGGACAGCGTCGTCCTGGCCCCGGCGCTGGCCGGGCGGTTCGTTCGGAGCCGGATCGGGTCGGTGCCGCGCGGCCGCCGGGCCGTGGCGCGGGCCCGGCGGACGGGGACGGCCGGGCGGGCCTGCCGGGATGGTCAGGCCGGGCATGTCCGGGCCGTCGTCGCCGAAGCCGAAAGCATCGCCCCCGAAGCCGAAGGCGTCCCCGCCATCGTCTCCCCAATCGAGGTTGTCGTCCATGAGCTTGTTCTGGGCGACCGTCACCATGATGGTGAGGTCGTTGTCGAAGCTCTCCTGGCTCACGCGCACCCGAAACAAGTGCTCCAGGTCGCTCCGGCGCAGCCAGTTGCGCCGGAACACGCCGCGCACGCCGGTCCACGGTGCTTCGCGCTCCCCGTCCGGGTCGTTGCTGCCGATCGGGACCACCACGCCGGTAACCGGGTGGTTCTGGTCGTCGTACTCGCTCAACGCGGCCCGGTAGCGGCCGTTGCCGGCCACCCACGGGTCGACCAGGAGCACGCTGACCTGGCTGTCCTCCCGGGCCTGGTCGAGCTTCTCACCGAGGCCGGGGCCGATCTCCTCCAGCGTGGTGGTGTGTCCGGCCGCGGTGATCACCTGCTGGGCGCGCGCCGCCAGGGACGGCCGGGTGGGCGGGTAGTAGGGCGCCCAGTGCCAGGGCTTGGCGCCGTACCAGCCGCCCGTGTCCGAGCCGCCCTCGGCGGCGGCCTCCGAGGCGCACCCGGCCGCGATGAACAGCCGCACCATCCCGGGGCTGGGGGCGGGTTCGGGCGCCGCCGGGGGCGGGAAGTAGCCGCGCACCGCGCCCAGGTCGAACTCGGGCAGCTCGCCGAGCCGCCGCGCGGCCGCGTCCCGGACCCGCTCCGCGACCACCCGGACGACCTGCTCGTACGCCTCGCTCCGCGCGGTGCGCAGCAGGGCCCGCAGGCCGTGCCGGGCGTAGGCCTCGCCCATGTCCGGCTGGACCCACTGGACCCTGGTCACCTCGGCGGCCAGTTCGGCCGATCCGACGGGCTCCCAGAGCACCGGTATCAGCGCCGGGACGAGCTCCCCGGTGTCCTCGTGGTGGCGCCGCACCCGGCCGCGGAAGGCGGTCCACTCCTTGCCGCAGTAGAGGCTGGCGAAGTAGGCCGGGGAGTAGAGCGCGATCATGGTCCGGCTACGGCCCAGCATCGTCGCGAGCCGCTCGGCCCAGTCGTCACCGAGGCGCAGCTGCTCGGTGTCGCGGAAGGCGAGTTCCTCGGTCCGGACCGCCGCGCCGAGCAGTCGGCCGAGCTCGTCCCGCAGGTCGTTGAAGAACTGGTTGACGAAGGCGTCCTCGGCCTCGAAGTCCCGGCGCGCGTAACTGAAGAAGAAGTACGGCCGTTGCTGTTCCTGCTCCACCACTCGTTCCCCCCGTGCCCGATGGTCCGCGACGGCGCTGGTTTCATACCCCAGCATGTCGCGAACTCCCCTTGCCCCGCTGGCGAGTTGGAGGATTCGGAGCCTTGGGCGGTTTAGCCGGTGGTCAGGCGCACCAGGGCGGCCCGCGGCGCTCCGGCGCCCGGGGGCGCGCGGACGGGGTCACGGGGCGGGCCGACGGCTCCGGCGGGCGCGACCGGCCGCACGGCCGGGCGGGCGCCACCGTTCGGGCACTACCGGCCGGGAACTACCGGTCGAGCGCCGACTGGAACGCGGCGAGCGGCTCCGCGCCGGGCGTCAGGGCGTCCGCGACCACCCGGCGCAGCAGGTCGCCGAGGACGGTGTCGGGCAGGGCGTCGAGTTCGTCGAGCGGCAGGGCGGCGACGTCGACCAGGTCAGAGCCGAGTCCAGCGGCGGTTTCCGCACCGGTGACGCCCATCAGTCCCTCACTCGATCGTGTCGGCACAGCGGCGGCCGGCCACAAGCACATCGGCCCAGGTCCGCGACGGGCATCCTACTACCCGGGTGGTGACGGTCAATCAGCTCCGCGCGGACGCCGCGCGGAGCGTGTGCGCCGAACGGATCACGGGCAGAGCCGCTCCACCCGCCACCCCGTCGGACTGGACGGGTCGGCGACGTAGCGGAGCCGGTCGTGCAGCCGGTTCTCCCGCCCCTGCCAGAACTCGACGCTCCGCGGGACCACCCGGTAGCCGCCCCAGAACGGCGGGACGGGGACGCCCTCGCCCTCCGGGTAGCGGCGTTCCAGTTCGGCGTAGCGCTGTTCGAGGACCTCCCGGCCGCCGACCGGGCTGGACTGCTCGCTGGCCCAGGCGCCCAGCTGGGAGCCGTGCGGGCGGGTGCGGAAGTAGGCGGCGGTCTCGTCCCGGCCGACCTTCTCCACCCGGCCCTGGACGATCACCTGGCGGGCCAGCGCGATCCACGGGAACAGCAGCGAGGCGTGCGGGTTGGCGGCGAGTTCGGAGCCCTTGCGGGAGCCGTAGTTGGTGAAGAAGACGAAGCCGCGCAGGTCGTAGCCCTTGAGCAGGACGGTGCGGGAGCTGGGCCGCCCCTCGGCGTCGGCGGTGGAGAGCACCATCGCGTTGGCTTCCACCACCCCGGCGTCGTCCGCGTCGTGGAACCAGCGGGTGAACTGGGCGACCGGCTCGGGCGCGAGCTGCTCCTCGACCAGGCCCTCGTGGCTGTAGTGCTTGCGCATCACGGTGAGGTCCGGACTTGGTCGGGCCTCGTCGGCCAGGGTCCGGTTGGCGGGGCTCAGGGGCGTCGACTGGGCGCGATCCGGGGTCTGCACGCCAACATCATCCCGTACGACAAGCAACGGGCACCGCTACCTCCGGACAAACCTGGGTGGGAGATCCGGTGACCCACCACCGCTTGACCGCCCGCCCTGCGGGGAATTGTCCGGAAAACCAGGCGTTCGGTGCCGAAGACCCCCGGGCGCGGCCGGACCTTCCCACCGGAAAGTCAAGCGGGCCCACGGGAAACATCACCACGGTGGTGTATGGCGCAATGCACCCCGTGCCTGTCACCCTGGCACCGAGTGCCAAACACCAATCGGTCACTGGCGCGCCGCCCCACCAAAGGCGGGGCACCGATCGCAGAACTTGAAGGAGCCGTCGCATGTCCGATTTCGTACCCGGGCTTGAGGGAGTCGTCGCGTTCGAGAGCGAGATCGCCGAACCCGATCGCGAGGGCGGCGCCCTGCGGTACCGCGGTGTCGACATCGACGACCTGGTGGGCAACGTCTCCTTCGGCCACGTCTGGGGCCTGCTGGTGGACGGCAAGTTCAACCCCGGCCTGCCGGCCGCCGAGCCCTTCCCGATCCCGGTGCACTCCGGCGACATCCGGGTCGACGTGCAGTCGGCGCTCGCCATGCTCGCCCCGGTCTGGGGCCTGAAGCCGCTGCTGGACATCGACGCCGACCAGGCCCGCGACGACCTCGCCCGGGCCGCCGTGATGGCACTCTCCTACGTCGCCCAGTCGGCCCGCGGCCAGGGCCTGCCGATGGTCCCGCAGAGCGAGATCGACAAGGCCGAGACGGTCGTCGAGCGGTTCATGATCCGCTGGCGCGGCGAGCCGGACCCGAAGCACGTCAAGGCCGTCGACGCCTACTGGACCTCGGCCGCCGAGCACGGCATGAACGCCTCCACCTTCACCGCCCGGGTCATCGCCTCCACCGGCGCCGACGTCGCGGCCGCCCTGTCCGGCGCGGTCGGCGCGATGTCCGGCCCGCTGCACGGCGGCGCGCCGTCCCGCGTGCTCGGCATGATCGAGGAGATCGAGCGCACCGGCGACGCGACCGCGTGGGTCAAGAACGCCCTGGACAAGGGCGAGCGCCTGATGGGCTTCGGCCACCGCGTCTACCGCGCCGAGGACCCGCGCGCCCGGGTGCTGCGCCGCACCGCCAAGGAGCTCGGCGCGCCGCGCTTCGAGGTCGCCGAGGCGCTGGAGAAGGCCGCGCTGGAGGAGCTGCACAACCGCCGCCCCGACCGCGTACTGGCCACCAACGTCGAGTTCTGGGCCGCCATCATGCTGGACTTCGCCGAGGTCCCGGCACACATGTTCACCTCGATGTTCACCTGTGCGCGCACCGCCGGCTGGTCGGCGCACATCCTGGAGCAGAAGCGCACGGGCCGGCTCGTGCGCCCCTCCGCGCGCTACGTCGGCCCCGGCCCGCGCCGCCCCGAGGAGATCGCGGGCTGGGACGCCATCGCCCACTGACGATCACCGGACGAGCGTCCGGACAGTGCCCCTGACCAGCGGGTCCGGTTCCGATCGGGCCCGCTGTCGGCGTCCCCGGGCGACGGCGTCCGCCGCGAACGCCACAGTCTCAGCGGGCGGACGGCCGTACCCCCGCCGGGCCCCCGGCGGTAGGCTGCGCGCGTGGCTCAGATCCAGATCCCCGCTGACATCAAGCCCGCAGACGGCCGTTTCGGCTGCGGACCGTCCAAGGTGCGCCCCGAGGCCCTCAACGCCCTCGCCGCCACCCAGACCTCCCTGCTCGGCACCTCGCACCGCCAGGCCCCGGTGAAGAACCTGGTCAAGCGCGTGCGCGAGGGCGTGAGCAGCCTGTTCTCGCTGCCGGACGACTACCAGGTCGTCCTCGGCAACGGCGGCTCCACGGCGTTCTGGGACATCGCGGCCTTCGGCCTGGTGCGGGAGAAGTCCCAGCACCTGGACTTCGGCGAGTTCTCCTCGAAATTCGCCTCCTCGGTCAAGGCCGCGCCGTGGCTCGGCGAGCCGACCGTGATCAAGACCGCCCCGGGCACCCACCCGCTGCCGGTCGCCGAGGCCGGCGTGGACGTCTACGGGCTGACCCACAACGAGACCTCGACCGGCGTCGCGATGCCGATCAAGCGCCCGGTCGGCGCGGACGAGGGCTCGCTGGTCCTGGTGGACGCCACCTCGGGCGCCGGCGGCCTGCCGGTGGACATCACCGAGACGGACGTCTACTACTTCGCCCCGCAGAAGTCCTTCGCCTCCGAGGGCGGCCTGTGGCTGGCCACGTTCTCCCCGGCCGCCCTGGAGCGCGCCGCCGAGATCGCCGGCTCCGGACGCTACATCCCGCCGTTCTTCTCGCTGCCGACGGCCATCGACAACTCGTCGAAGGACCAGACGTACAACACCCCGTCGCTGGCCACCCTGTTCCTGCTGGCCGACCAGCTGGAGTGGCTGAACGGCAACGGCGGGCTGGACTGGGCGGTCGCCCGCACCGCCGACTCCTCGTCCCGGCTGTACTCCTGGGCCGAGAAGTCCTCCTTCGCCACCCCGTTCGTCGCCAACCCGGCCGAGCGCTCCCAGGTGGTCGGCACCATCGACTTCGACGAGTCGGTGGACGCCGCCGCGGTCGCCAAGGCACTGCGTGCCAACGGCATCGTGGACACCGAGCCGTACCGCAAGCTGGGCCGCAACCAGCTGCGCGTCGCGATGTTCCCGGCGATCGACCCGGCGGACGTCGAGGCGCTCACCCACTGCATCGACTACGTGGTCGAGCAGCTCTGACCCCGGTCCACTGAGGGCCCCGGGTCCACCGAGGACACGGCCGAGGGCCACCGCCGACGGGCGGTGGCCCTCTCGCCGTTCACGGGGCCGGGCGGGGTGGCGGGGTCGGACGCGCCGCCCTACCGGCCGGCCAGCGAGCTGATCAGCACGACGACCAGCAGCAGCACCAGGGTGCCGGAGACGATGCGATTACGAGTCTTGGGGTCCACGGTCAACGAGCGTACCTCCGGCCCACCCCGGCCCGGACCCGAGCCCCCGGACCCGAGCCCCCCAGCCCGGACCCGAGCCCCCGGACCCGAGCCCCCCAGCCCGGACCCGCGCCCTCAGCCCGAGCCCCCCAGCCCGGACCCGCGCCCCCAGCCCGAGCCCCCCAGCCCGGACCCGCGCCCCCAGCCCGAGCCCGCGAGCCCCAGCCCGGGCCCCCGAGCCGCCGAGCCCGCCTGACGACGCCGTCAGCTCCAGTCCGCCAGCGCCCAGCAGCGCAGCGACTCGTAGTGGGCGAAGCCGCCGCCCAGGTCGCTGCGCATCAGGTGCAGCTCGGCGGCCTCCCACTCCGGCCCCCGGTAGTCGGCCAGCCCCGCCACCAGGCCGTCCAGCTCGGCCGCCGCGACCCGCTGCACGGCCCGCCGGTGGCCGCGCGAGGAGCCGGCCCGGGCGAGGGTGAGGTGGGGGTGGAAGGCGAAGCGGTCGGTCTCCCCGGTCACCTCGGCGGTGGCCTCGGCGACGGCGTCGGCCAGCCGGCGCAGCGCCCAGCCCTGGCCCTCGACCCCGGCCCAGAGCACCCGGTCGCCGAACCGCCCGGCGCCCGCGATCCGCAGCCGGTGCGCCGGGTGCACCTCCGCCACGGCGGCCAGGCCCGCCTCCAGCTCCGGCAGCCGCTCGGCCGGCACCTCGCCGAGGAAGGCCAGGGTCAGGTGCCAGCCCTCGACGCCGGTCCAGCGCAGCCGGTCCGCCCCGGGCAGCCCCCGCACCGGCGCGACCGCGTCGGAGAGCCCCCGCAACGCGTCGGTCGGTGGCAGCACCGCCACGAAGAGCCTCATGGGCCCATCTTCCCGCGCCCGGCCGGCTGGGGTAGAACGTACTCCCATGAAGATCCGCAACGGGGGGCCCGCGGACGTCCCCGACATCCTGTCCCTGCTCGACGGCGCCGTCTCCTGGCTGGCCGCCCAGGGCCGCACCGGCCAGTGGGGCGACCAGCCGTTCAGCACCATCCAGGCCCGGATCGACCAGGTCTCCTCGTACGCCGAGGAGCCGTTCCTGATCCGCCTCGCCGAGGACGAGGAGGGCCGTACGGTCGGCTGCTGCGTGCTCTCCGAGGACCGCGGCCGGTGGATCCCCGCCGTGGACGAGCGCGAGCTGTACGTCCGCAACCTGGTCACCGACCGCGACCGCAAGGGCTCCGGCATCGGCGCCGCGCTGATCGCCGACGCGGTCGAGGAGGCCCGCCGGCGCGGCATCGGCCTGCTCCGGGTGGACTGCTACGGCGGCGCCGACCGCAAACTGGTCGGCCGGTACCGGGCGCTCGGCTTCACCGAGACCGTGGCGTTCGAGGTCGACCAGCCGCACGGCGTCTGGCCCGGCCAGGTGCTGGAGATCCGCCTCTGAACCGTGCGGCCCAGAACCCCTGGACCACCGCAGGCCTCCGGGACACCCCGGAGGCCTGACATATCGTCAGCAGGCCGTGGCCAGCTCGGACTTGCTCGCCGCACCGGCCCGCGGCACGAAGGCCACCACCCGGCCGCCGCGGCCCGGGTGCAGGTCGAACCGCACCCGGAGGTCCGCACTGCGGGCCAGCACCAGGCCCACCACGCCGGCCGCCGCCGCGGACACCAGTCCACAGGCCAGCAGGCCCAGCCGGGGCCCGTACGAGGCGGTCACCCAGCCGACGATCGGGGCCCCGATCGGTGTGCCGCCGGTGAAGACCAGCACCAGCAGGCCCATCACCCGGCCGCGCATCTCCGGGTCGGTGCCCAGCTGGAGCGAGGCGTTGACGGAGGTGTTGAAGCTCAGCCCGAAGATCCCGATCAGCGTCAGCAGCAGCGCGAAGGTCCAGAAGTCGGGCGCGAACGCGGCGACCACCTCCAGCGTGCCGAAGGCCAGCGCCGCACCGACCAGTCGGCGCAGCCGCGGCACGCCCCGGCGGGCGGCGAGCAGCGCGCCGGCCAGCGAGCCGACCGCCATCGCGGTGTTCAGCAGGCCGTACTGGCCGGCGCCCACCTTGAAGGTGTCGTACGCGAAACCGGAGAGCAGCGTCGGGAAGTTGAAGCCGAAGGTGCCGATGAACCCGGCCAGCACCATCGGCCAGAGCAGCTCGGGCCGCTCCCTGACGTACCGCAGGCCCTCGCGCAACTGCCCCTTCTCGCGGGCGATCGGCGGGGTCGGGCGCAGTTCGCTCTCCCGCATCGCGAGCAGCCCGCCGATCACGGCGGCGAAGGACAGCGCGTTGACGGCGAACGCCCAGCCGCTGCCGACCGCGGCGATCAGCAGGCCCGCGACGGCGGGGCCGACCAGCCGGGCGGTCTGGAAGTTGGCGGCGTTCAGGCTGACGGCGTTGGCGAGGTCCTTGGGCCCGACCATCTCGGAGACGAAGGCCTGCCGGGTCGGGTTGTCCACCACGGTGACCAGGCCGAGCAGCAGCGCGAAGAAGTACACGTAGTACGGCGTCACCACGCCGCCGACGGTCAGCACCGCGAGGCCGGCGGCCAGCAGGCCCATCGCGCCCTGGGTGTAGATCAGCAGCCGGCGCTTGGGCATCCGGTCCGCGAGCACGCCGCCGAACAGGCCGAACAGCAGCATCGGGAGGAACTGCATGGCGGTGGTGATGCCGACCGCGAACGGGCTGCCGGTGAGGCTCAGCACCAGCCAGTCCTGGGCGATCCGCTGCATCCAGGTGCCGGTGTTGGACACCACCTGGCCGGCGAAGTAGTAGCGGTAGTTGCGAACGCGCAGTGAGGAGAACATCCCCCCTGGCCGGGTGAACCGGGCGCCGGTGGGCGATGCGGCCGCGTGGGTGCGGCCCTGAGCGGCGGTTTCGTCCGCCGCGGCGCGTTCGTCGGGGTCGTCGTCGCCGCTGCCGGGCAGTCCCGTGGGGGCGGGCGCCTGGGCGTCGGCGGCCGCGGCACTGGCCGCGGCGGGGTCGGTCGTCGTCGGGTCGTCGGTACGGATGGCGGCGGCGCTGGCTGCGGCCGGCGTGGTCACGGTGGTCTCCCCTCGTGGCGGGCCGGCCCCCGGGGGGGGGGCGGCCCCCCGGGGGGGGGGGGGTGCCGGATCCCGGACGGCCGCCACACCTGGAATCCCCCGCGGGCCGCCGCCCCCGACCGGCACCCCGCCCCACCGGAGGGACGGGCCACTACCCGAATTCCGCGT
>NZ_JBHTWX010000148.1:0-640 GCF_042792155.1 Kitasatospora sp. NPDC056651
GCCCGCACCTCACGGTGCGGGCCCCCGCTTCGCGATGATCGCGAGTCAGCGTGGGAGCTGACGTCAGCCGATGATCTGGATGTTCTCGGCCTGCGGGCCCTTCTGGCCCTGGGTCACGTCGAACTCGACCTTCTGGCCCTCGAACAGCTCACGGAAGCCCTGAGCCACGATGTTCGAGTAGTGGGCGAAGACGTCAGCGCCGCCACCATCCTGCTCGATGAAGCCGAAGCCCTTTTCGCTGTTGAACCACTTCACGGTGCCGGTAGCCATAACCGTCTCCTCATACTGGGGCATCAGAGACCCACACCTCGTGGGTCCCCAAAGTAGCCGCGATCCCCATCCGGAGACTGAAACACCGGACAAAACAAATGCGCCTGTCGGTTGGAACCAGCAGGCGCACACCACGTTCATGGGAACCAAAACTGCAACTGGTTCGACTGTAGCACGGCGCCACCCCGGGTGACCGGGGATTTTCCCGCCCTGTAGATCACGTTTGGCGGTCTCGGGAAAGGGGCAAGCGGGGGCCCCCCCCCACGGGGGGCCCCCCGATTTATAGCGGGTGGAAACGGTTATTTACCGCCCCCCCCCTGCAGGGCGGCCCGACAGCACCACCCCCCCCCCACCCACGCCACGCACGCGG
>NZ_JBHTWX010000148.1:650-19275 GCF_042792155.1 Kitasatospora sp. NPDC056651
CCCTGTTCGGAGCGCCCCCCGCCCCCCCCGGGGCGCGGGGGGTTATCCCCCGCCATTTTGAACTGTTTGGGGGTTCTGTGACCCGGCGCCCCGGCCCCCCCCCCCCGGGGGGCCCCCGCCTGTTCTTCCTCGGGTCGACCGGTTTCTTCCCGGACCGACCGGTCAGGGTCGGCCGGTCAGCGCCGGCCGGCCGGCTCCGGCACGCCGTACGGGTCGGCCAGCGGGGCCGGGCCCTCGCCGCGGCCGTGGCCGGCGGTGTCCCCGTGCCCGGGCCACCAGGCCCGGCGGCCGAGCAGCGCGGTGAGCGCCGGGGTGAAGAACATCGACATCACGAAGGCCGCGATGAGGATGCCGATGGCGATCGAGAAGCCCATCTCGCTCATCATGGTGTTCCCGGCCAGCAGCATGGTGCCGAAGGTCGCGGCCAGGATGAAGCCGGCCGCCGCCACCGTCGGGCCGCCGTGGCGGATCGCCTGGCTCGCCGCCTCGCGGGGGCTGCGGCCCTCGCGGGCCTCCTCGCGCAGTCGGGCGATCATCAGGATGTTGTAGTCGGTGCCGAGCGCGACCACGAACAGGTAGATCAGGATCGGCAGCATGAACATCAGGCCCTGCTCGCCCTTGATGTTCTGGAACAGCAGGGTGGTGGCGCCGAGGGTGGCGCCGAAGCCCAGGCCGACCGAGGCCATCAGGTACCAGGGGGCGACCACGCTGCGCAGCAGCAGGCCGAGGATCACCATGATCAGCACGGCGGCGATCGGGAAGACCAGGCTGTAGTCGTGGGCCATCGCCGTGTTGATGTCCTTGTACACGGAGGTGGTGCCGGCGACGTAGGCCTTGGTGCCGGCGGGCGCGTGGTCGTGGGCGACCGTGCGGACCTCGCCGATGGTGTCGATGGCCTTGTTGCTGGCCGCCTGGTCCTTGAGGACGACGGTGATGTCGGCGGTGAGCCCGTCCTTGCTGACGCCGCGCTCCGGGTCCGGCAGGGCGGCGCCGGCCACGCCGGGCACCTTGCCCAGGTCATCCACGTAGCCCTTGAGCCCGGCGACGTCGATCTTCTTGCCGTCCTGGCTGGTCAGGTAGATGTGGGCGGGGTCGGCGGCACCGGCCGAGTAGGCCTTGATCATGGTGTCCTGGACGACCATCGACTCCTTGGACTTCGGCATCGAGCTGCCGGCCATGTCGAAGGTGCCCTGGTAGTTGAGCGCGGCGACCGCGAGGCCGGCCATCACCAGGCCGGAGAGCACGGCGGCGGCGGCCGGACGGCGGCCGACGGCGCGGCCCATCGCGGCGAAGCGGGCGTTGGACGGCTCGCGCTGCCAGGCCTTGGAGGGCCAGAACAGGACCTTCTCGGGGATCAGGCAGAGGATCGCGGGCACCAGGGTGACCGAGGCGACGGCGGTGACGGCCACCGCGATGGCCAGCGACGGGCCGAGCGCCTTGAACATGCCGAGGCTGGACAGGACGAGCACGGCGAAGGCGACCACGACCGCGCCGGCGGCGGAGGCGATGGCCTCGCCGACCCGGCCGACCGCGTTGGCGACGGCCTGCTTGCGGTTGTCCCCGGCCCGCAGCCGCTCGCGGTAGCGGAACATCAGGAACAGGAAGTAGTCGGTGCCGACGCCGTAGAGCACGACGGTGAGGATCTGTTCCATCGAGTTGTCGGCCTTGAGTCCGAACACCTTGCTGGCGTCCGCGATCAGGCCGTTGGCGACCATCGAGTAGATGATCACCGAGAGGATCGGCAGCAGCGCGATGATCGGGCTGCGGAAGATGATCCCGAGCGTGAGCAGGATGATCACGACCGTGCCGAGGCCGATCAGCATGCCGGCCGTCTTGCCGGCGTCCTGCTGGTCGAGGTTCATCGCGGCCGGGCCGCCGACCTGGAACTTGAGGTTGCTGCCGGAGGCGAGCGCGGCGCCCTCCTCGCGGATCTTCTTCGCGGCCTCGGGGAACTCGTCCGTCTGCATCTTGGCCTTGTCCATGGAGACCATGGACATCGCGTACTTGTGGTCCTGGGAGTACGACGCCGGGCCGACCGGGAGGACCGTCTCGACCAGCGGTATCTTCTTGTCGGCCAGCCCCTGGGTGACCTTGGTCATGGCCGCCGCGTCGCCCGCGTCCAGCGCGCCGCCGTCGGTGCGCTCGAAGAGCAGCAGCGCGGAGGGCGAGATGTTGGCCGGGAACGCCTTCTGCTGGAGCTCCATCGCCTGGATGGACTCGTAGTGCTTGGGCAGGAAGGCCGCCTCATCGGTGTTGGCCTTCAGTGGCGGGGCGGTCGCGATGATCGCGACCGCGGCGATCAGCCATGCGCCGATCACCCACCAGGGGCGGCGAACGACGAATTGTCCTAGTCGGTGGAACATGCTCGTGATGCCTCCTGGGCATGGTTCACCGCAGCCCTTGGGGGACGGGACGCCGGGCGACGGCAGGACCGGCCGGGAACGCCCTAGAGGCTCCCTTGCCGGTCGGCAGGTAAGTGGGTCTGGGGCATCATCCTACGAGCACTTGCTTGCCGCCCGGCAAGGAGCCCCCGTCTGCTTCAACCCCCGTAGGCCGCCCCGAAGCGGCCCCGCCTCAGTCTCTCCCGGGCGCAACCCCGTTGACCTCGTGCTCCGGGTGGAGACAGGTCCCCCTCAGGGTGGAGTTGTGCCCCCTACCCCCCAGGAGGAGATCTCGGGGTACCGGGGTAGGGGAAATCCCGGGGTAGGGAAAACCCCACCCCGACCCCGTGGAGAGCACCAGCAGGTGCCGACCCGCCAGCCGGATTACCCGTCGGACCCCCTCTGCCTAGTGTCGATCGGGACGCCGGAACGCAGCCGGCGCACCGCGGCCGGCGGCTCTCCCGACCGATGGCCCCACCGCTCCCGTTCCGGCGACGACCGCCGCTCTCCCTGGGGGGAACCACCGATGACACCCGTGAGGACCAGACTCGGCCTGGCCGCCGCGATGGGCGCCTGGAGCGCCAGGCACCGCAAGACCGCGGTGTTCGGCTGGCTGCTCTTCGTCGTCCTGGCCGCCGCGCTCGGCAACGCCCACGGCAGCACCAGGATCACCGAGGCCGAGTCGATACCCGGGCAGGTCTCCCGGGCCGCGCGGATCCTCGACGAGGCCGGGCTGAAGAGCCCGGCCGCCGAGACCGTCCTGGTCCAGAGCGCCACCCTCGGCGCCGACGACCCGGGGTTCCGCGCCGCCGTCGGCCAGGTCGTCGCCGCCGTGGACGCCACCGGCAAGGCCGCCGAGGTCCGCTCGCCGTACGACACCAAGGCCGTCTCGGCGGACGGACACTCCGCACTGGTGGTGCTGACCCTCAAGGGCGACCCCGAGAAGGCGGTGGACGAGGTCCAGCCGGTGCTGGACGCGGTGGCCGGCGTGCAGAAGCGCAATCCCGGCCTGACCGTGGTCGAGCTCGGCGACGCCAGCTCCGGCAAGTGGATGCAGGACCAGATGCAGACCGACTTCGCCCGCGCCGAGTGGACCGCCGTGCCGCTCGCTCTCGGCATCCTGCTGGTCGCCTTCGGCGCGCTGGTCGCCGCCGTGCTGCCGGTGGTGCTCGCGCTGACCGCCTTCGTCGCCGCCGCCGGACTGGTCGCGCTCGGCAGCGGGTTCCTGCACACCAGCAGCGACGCCAGTTCGGTGATGCTGCTGGTCGGCCTCGCCGTCGGCGTCGACTACTGCCTCTTCTACCTGCGCCGCGAGCGCGAGGAGCGGGCCGCCGGGCGGGACGCGGCCACCGCGCTCGCCGTGGCCGCCGCCACCAGCGGCCGCGCGGTGCTGGTCTCCGGCGTCACCGTGGTCGTCGCCATGGCCGGGATGTTCCTCACCGGGATCGCCACCTTCCAGGCGATGGCCTTCTCCACCATCGTGGTCGTGGTCACCGCCGTGCTCGGCTCGCTCACCGTGCTGCCCGCGCTGCTGTCGATGCTCGGCGACCGGGTCGAGAAGGGCCGGGTGCCGTTCCTCGCCAGGCGGCGCCGCCCGGAGGCGGCCGGTGCCGCGACCGGCGGACGGTTCTGGAACGCGGTGCTCACCCCGGTGCTGCGCCGTCCGCTGGCCGCCACCGTCCTCGCCGGCGCCGCCCTGCTGGCCCTGGCCGCGCCACTGCTCACCATGCACACCGCCAAGCTCACCTTCCAGCAGCAGCTGCCCGCGGGCAACGCCCTGGTCGCCGCCTCCCAGAAGATCGAGGCCGCCTTCCCGGGCAGCCCCGCCCCCGCCACCGTGGTGATCAAGGCCGCCGACATCGACTCCCCCGCGATGACCGCCGCGATCGCCGACCTCGAGGCGAAGGCCCTGGCCGGCGGCCGGATGCACGGCCCGGTGGAGGTCACCGTGCACCCCGAGAAGAACGTGGCCACCGTCGGCATCCCGCTCAACGGCACCGGCAACGACACCACCAGCAACGAGGCCCTGAGGAGCCTGCGCGAGGACCTGGTGCCCGCCACCGTGCTCAAGGTGCCCGGCACCGAGGCCCCGGTCACCGGCAGCACCGCCGCCTCGTACGACTTCAACCGGAAGATGACCGGCTCGATGCCGCTGGTCTTCGGCTTCGTGGTCGCCTTCGCCTTCCTGCTGATGCTCACCTCCTTCCGCTCCCCGGTCGTCGCCCTCACCGCCGTGGTGCTCAACCTGCTGTCGGTGGGCGCCGCGTACGGGGTGCTGACGCTGGTCTTCCAGCACGGCGTGGGCGCCTCGCTGCTGGGCACCGCCGGGGTCGGCGCGGTGGAGTCCTGGGTGCCGCTGTTCCTCTTCGTGATCCTCTTCGGGCTCTCGATGGACTACCACGTCTTCGTGGTCTCCCGGATCAAGGAGGGCCACGACCGCGGCCTGCCGACCAGGGCCGCGATCGCCCACGGCATCCGCTCCACGGCCGGGGTGGTCACCAGCGCCGCGGTGATCATGGTGGCGGTGTTCTCGGTCTTCGGCTCGCTCTCCATGCAGGTGATGAAGCAGATGGGCGTGGGCCTGGCGGTCGCGGTGCTGATCGACGCCACGGTGATCCGCGCGGTGCTGCTGCCCTCGGTGATGACCCTGCTGGGCGACCTCAACTGGTACCTGCCGCGCTGGCTGCGCCGGCTGCCGGACCTCTCGCACGGCGAGTCCGCCCCGGCTGCCACCGCGCCGGCCACCGCACCGGAAACCCCGATGGCCTCCCCGATGGCCTCCCCCGTCGGAGCGCCGAGCCGCCGGTGACCCTGGTCACGCCCCGGTGCCGCCGGGCCCCGCGACGCGCGGGGTCCGGCATCCGTGCGTCATGATGATCACCGTCCCGGAATCCCCCGGACGCACCGGCGGAACGGAGCCCAGTCATGATCCCCTTCGACGAGGGCCGCGCCCGGCTGCTGCTCGCCCAGGCCTGCGAGTCCGCCGGACTGCCCGCCCCGGACGGCGCCACGCTGCTCGCGCTCGGCGAGAACGCCGTCTTCGACCTCGGCGACCCGGCCGTGGTCGCCAAGGTCGGCCGCGGTCCCGAACTGTACGACCGGGCGCACCGCGAGCTGGCCCTCGCCCACTGGCTGGCCGGACAGGACGTGCCGGTGGTGCGCCCGTACGACGCGGTGGCGCCCGAGCCGCAGCTCGCCGACGGCCACCCGGTCACCTTCTGGCACCGGCTCGCCCCCGCCGTCCGCCCCGCCCGCCCGGTCGACCTCGCCCCGCTGCTGCGCGACCTGCACCGGCTGCCGCTGCCGCCCTTCACCCTCGGCCGGCGCGACCTGCTGGCCCCGGTCGAACGCTGGCTGGCCTCCGCCGAGGGCCACGTCGACCCGGCGGACGTCGTCTTCCTGCGCCACCGCCGGGACGCCTTCGCGGCCGCCCTGCCCGACCTGGTGCCGCGGCTGCACCCCGGGGTGATCCACGGCGACGCGCTGCCGCGCAACGTCCACGTCGGCCCGGACGGGCCGGTGCTGCTCGACCTGGAGTTCATGGCGAACGACCTGCGCGAGCACGACCTGGTGGTCCTCGCGCTCAGCCAGGACCGGTACGGCGTGCCCGTCGAGGAGTACCGCGCGTTCACCGAGGCGTACGGCTGGGACGTGCGCGAGTGGCCCGGCTTCACGGTGCTGCGCGGCGCCCGGGAGACCGCCAGCGCCTCCTGGGTGGCGCAGCAGGCGGCCAGCAACCCGGCCGCGCTGAAGGAGTTCCGGCGCCGGGTCGACTCGCTGCGGGACGGGGCCACCGAGGTGCGCTGGTACCCGTTCTGACGGTGGTGGCGATACCCCTGTGGGCGCCGGGCCGCCAACCGGGGCGAGTGTGAGAAGACTCCTGCGACGGTCCGGTCCGGTCCGCAACCATGGCACGTACGATCGGCGTCCTATCGGACAGTCATCCTGACCCGAGAGACCGGCACCGTACTCGCACCTCAGGAGCCGCCGCCATGCACCGGACCGCCCGCCACCCCTCCTCCCCGACCCGACCGTCCCGCTCCAGGCGCCGGCTGCTCACGGGTTGTGCCGCGGTGGCCGCCGCCCTGGGGCTGGCGGCGTGCGGGACCGCGAACGGCGCGCTCCAGCCGTCGAGCGCCCCCGTGACCTCCGGGACGCCGGCCGCGAGCGCCCGGCCGAGCGGGACGGCGGCGACCGCCATCGCACCGGCGCCCGGTTCGGACGCCGTACCGCCGGGCAGCGCCGCGGCCACCCCCGCCGCTCCCCCGACGACGGCGAAGCCGCACCCGTCGACGGCGACGGGCTCGCCCGTCGCCGCCAAGCCCAGCGCACCGGCCACCCCGGCCGCGCCGGCCGCCGACCAGCCCGCCACCCCGACCGGTGCCCCGGCCTCACCCGCCGCGCCGCCGCCGCACACCGGGGCGGGCACCGTGATCGGTTCCACCGCCTCCGGCGGCCGCACCGTCGCACTCACCTTCGACGACGGTCCCGGCCCGGCCACCGGTCAGATCCTCGACCTGCTGGCCCAGTACCACGCCAAGGCCGTGTTCTGCGAGATCGGCCAGAACGCCGCCGCCAACCCGGCCACGGTCAAGCGGATCCTGGCCGCCGGGCACCGGCTCTGCGACCACACCGTCCACCACCCGCAGCCGTTCGCGAAGCTCCCGCACGACAAGGCCGCGTACGAGATCACCGCCGCCCGGGACATGATCGTCCAGGCGGGCGGCCCCGGCACCGAGGTCGGCTGGTTCCGCGCCCCGGGCGGCGGGTTCAACGCCGACAACGAGCACATCACCGCGGGCCTGGGGATGTCCTCGCTGGGCTGGTCCGTCGACACCCGCGACTGGTCCCGTCCGGGCGTGCCGGCGATCGTGTCGGCCGTACAGCGGCAGCTCAAGCCCGGCGGCGTGATCCTGATGCACGACGGCGGCGGCGACCGCGGCCAGACCGTGGCCGCGCTCAAGCAGCTGCTGCCCTGGCTGGTCGGGCAGGGGTACACCTTCGACTTCCCGGCCGCGTAACGCCGGCCGTTTCCCCCCGCTCCGGCCGTTTCCCCCCGCCCTGGCCGTTTCCCCCTCGTTCACCGGCCGGAGCGGGGACGCGCACCGCCCGTCCCGACCGCCGCACTACCCTCCCCGGTCGTGACTGCCAAGACTCCTGCGCCCCCTCGACTCCCCTACCTCCAGCGGCGCCTGGGCTTCGGCCGGGCGGTCGCGGCACTGCTCTTCCTGGCGCTGTGCGCGGAGGCCGGCCGGCTGTTCGCGGCCGGGGTGGTCGCCTACCGGGCCCCCGAGACCTGCTCGCCGCTCTGCCTCGGCTCGCCGTCCACCCAGGCGTACTGGACCGGCGCCGTGCTGTGCTGGCTGACGGGCATGGTGGGCGCGGCGCTGGTGGGCCGCTCCCCCGGGGCCGGCGCCCCGAGCCGGCTGCCCGCCGGCGGGGTCCTGTTCCTCGCCGTCCTGGCCGGCGCGCTCGGCGCGGTCTACGGGCCCGGCGGGCCGTACCGGGCCGCGCTGCCCGCCGTCGCGATGCTGGCGGCGGTCAGTCTGGTCCTGGTGGCCCACTCCGAGTCCCGGCTGCGCGCGCAGCACCGTGCGTACCGGGCCGCCCGGACGAGCGCCGACCGGCTCACCGCCCACGGGGTGAGCACCACCGGCACCGTCACCTCCGTCCAGCCCGGCGAGCCGACCGGCTTCGCCCAGCCGCAGTTCCGGCTCACCGTCGGCTACGCGACGCCCGACGGCGTCGCCCGCAGCCTGGTCTGCGTGGTCCGCGTCCAGGCCTACCTCGCGCCCCGGGTCGGGCAGTCGCTGACCGTCCGCTACGACCCGCTGGCCCCGGACACCGCCGAGGCGGCCATCGTGCCGCCGCCCGAGGGCGCCTGACGCCGTACCCGGGACCTCGCCCGTAGGCCAGTCGACGGTCACTCGACGGGTCAGTCGACGGTCAGCCGGTAGACCTGCCGGGAACCGCCCTCTGGGCCGGGGTCGGCGGCCTCGGCCGGGGTGAAGCCCAGCCGCTCGTAGAAGACCCGGGCACCGCTCGCCACCGCGCCGGGGTGGTCCGCGCCGAAGGTCACCACCTCGACGGTGGCCGGGCCCCGGACGTGGCGGCGCAGCACGTCCCCGACCAGCTCCCGGCCGACGCCGGTGCCCCGGGCGCGACCGGCGACCACCAGCCAGTGCAGGTGGTGCGGCCCCTCGCCGCCGACGCCGACGCCGAACAGCAGGGCGCCGAGCAGCCCCTCGCCGTCCTCGACGACGGTCGCCAGGCCCTGGTCGACGCCGTCGCGCACCGCGCGGTGGAAACCCGGTTCGGCGACCATCGGGCCGAACCAGTGCTCGACCTCGGCGGCGAGGGCGAGGAAGCCGGGCAGGTCGTCGGGGCGGGCGAGGCGGACGGTCATCCGGGCAGTGTGCCGGCCGGCCGTCGCCTCACCGGGCCGGCCAGCGCGGGTCGACCACGGCCTGCGGGTCCTTGCCGCGGCGCAGCCAGGCCTGGAGGCCCTCGGCCCACTGCCGGTACCAGTCGATCTGCCGCCGGTGCAGTTCGGCGGGCTCCACCGCCCCCACCTCGGCCGGGTAGCGCCCGGCGAGCGCGACGGCGACCCGGACGGCGGCCAGCGCGTCGCTGCCCGCCTCGTGGGCGTCCGTCAGCTCGACCCCGTACAGCTCGCAGACCCGCTGCAGGGTGCGCGAGCCCTTGCGGTACTTGTCCACGGCCCGGTCGATCACCAGGGCGTCCAGCACCGGCCCGACCGGCCGGCCCAGGCGCTCGTCGAGCGTCGCGAGCCCGTACCGGCGCAGCTCGGCGTCGAGCAGCGACAGGTCGAACGGGGCGTTGAACGCCACCACCGGCCGCCCGTCGGCGATCCGCTCGCACAGCGCGGCGGCTATCTCCTCCACCGCCTCCTTCGCCGGTCTGCCCTTGCTCCGCGCCACCTCGTCCCCGATCCCGTGGATCGCCTCCGCCTCGGCGGGTATCGGCACCCCGGGGTCGAGCAGCCAGTGCGCGGCGCCCACCCGGGCGGCCCCGACGGTGTCCACGAGGGCGGCCGTGACGATGCGGTCCACGGCCGGGTCGGTGCCCGTGGTCTCCAGGTCGAAGCCGACCAGTGGCTGCTGCCACCAGCTCATCAGGTGTGTCCTTCCGTCCTGTCTCCCGAAACAGCCCCTATCATCACCCGCCCCACCGACAACCCGGCCCACGGGGAGCCCGGGGCCGGGCGAGGGGGCCGACCCGGGAAGCGGCCCGGGGAGCGGCCTGGGACAGGGCCCGGCTAGACCCGCAGCCGTTCGGCGGCCGGGTCGGTGCGCACCGCCGGTGCCGGGCGGTGGAGGAAGACGTCGATCCCGTCCTCGTGCTCGGTGAGGAAGCCGTGCCGTTCGTACAGGCGGCGGGCGGCGCTGCCCTGGAGCACGTTCAGCCGGACGGGGTCGCCCGCCGCGTCGGCCTCGGCGAGGACGTGACGCAGGACGGCGGTGCCCAGGCCCCGGCCCTGGTGGCGCGGGTGGAGGTAGAAGTGCTCCAGCCACCGGCCGCCCTGTTCGGCGGGGCGGACGGTGACGGAGCCGGCGAAGGAGCGGCCCGGGGAGGTCCGGCCGGCCAGCACGATCGAGGTGTGTCCGGGCGAGAAGCCGTCGCGCAGCCGTTGGCGGACCAGGTGTTCGTCGTAGCGGCCGAGGCGTTCGAGGTCGGCGCGCATCACCTCGGCCCGCAGTTCGGCGACGGGTTCGACGTCGTCGGGCGTGGCGGGGCGAAGGCTCCAGTCGGGGTCGCTGTTCACGGCCCGCAGTCTGGCAGTTGTGCCACCGCGCCGACCAGCGCCTTTCTCAGGACACCGGCCGGGAGTCGGCCCAGATGTTCTCGAACTCCTCGCGGTAGACCTCCAGCAGGCCGGGCTCGGTGCCGCCGGGCTGCTGGCCGGCGCCGCCGCGCAGCACCAGGGCCGGGGATTCCATGCCGCGGGCGCGGCGCAGGTAGGGCTGGATGACGCCGAGGTCGCGGCCCTGCCGGCGGCCGCCGCTCTGGCCGGCGGTGCGGGGGCCCTCGACCAGGTAGGCGGTGAAGCGAGGGGTCTCGTCGAAGACCCGGATCTCGAAGCCGCCCTGGTCCCGCAGATGGGCCCGGACCCGCCGCACGTGCATGATGTTCATCTCGATGGAGCGGGACAACTCGCTTCGCCCGAGGCCGAGTTCGCGTTCGCGGCGGCGTACCGCGCTGCTCGCCGGGTTGAGGAAGAGCAGCCGCACCCGGCAGCCCTCCGACGCGAGGCGCACCAGGCGTTTGCCGGTGTAGTTCTGGCAGAGCATGCCGAGGCCGATGCCGAGCGCGTCGAGGCGCCGGGCGCCGTCCAGCAGGTCCTCCACCGGCAGGTCGCGCTGGAGCCGGACCCGGTCGGCGTGCACCGCGACCACGTCGGCGTAGCGGCCGGCGACCAGGGATTCGACCACGTCGGCGGGCACTCCGCCGCCGGCGCCGCCGTCCAGTACGGCGAGCAGCCGGGCGGCGGCCCGTTCGGTCTGGGCCAGCACGGTCTGGGTGAGCACCCGGTTGCGGGAGACGACGTGCCGGGCGACCTCCAGTTCGTCCAGGGCGAGTTCGATCTCGCGCCGGTCGGCCAGGAACGGTTCGAAGCAGGGCCAGTGCTGGACCATCAGCTCGCGCAGCTGGGGCAGGGTGAGGAAGACCAGCGGGTCGTCGTCGGCGGGGTCGAGGAGGTAGCCCTTGCGGCGGCTGACCTCGCGTACGGCGCCGGCCCGGTGGGCCCACTCCTCGCCGGCCGGTCCGGCGGCGGCGGTGACCCAGTCCTCGCCGTGGGCGGGGGCGTAGATCGGGTGCAGCACCTCGTCGACGAGGGCGCGCAGCCGCTGCTCGACCAGGTTGAGCCAGACGTAGGCGCGCCCGGACAGCCGGACCCGCTGGTAGGCGTCCTCCCACTCGCCGGCGGACCAGGCCAGTGCGGGTATCTCGACGGGCCCGGCCTGGGCGGGCACCAGGGCCCGGCCGGTCAGGGTGGGGCGCATGACCACCGTGGGCGCCTCGCTGCGGGCGCCGCCCCGGTCGGGGCCGCCGGGCCCGGAGCCACGGCCGCCAGCGGGGAACACCATGCGCCACCTCATCTGCGGCTGACCCCCGCGGACGCGGGGGCCGTTGACAGGCCGTTGACAAGCACCGGGTCGGCCGGGGCGGCCGGACGATCAAGGGTACTGCCCGCCGCGAGCGGCCCGCAGCCGGATCCCGGCGGGCCGACGCGCACCGCCGGTCCCGCACACGCCACGGGCCGCCTCGAATCTTCACAGGAATGAGTGCCGGACACCCGTTCGGGCGAACCCCGGCACTACCTCCCGGCCTCCGGGGAAGGGCTCGGGGAGTATTGCGGGCTGTGCCCTGCGTCACGGCGCGCGAGCGTCGCACATGCCCGGCCGCCCGGCCGGGCAGAGAGCGCACGGGTCCGGGAAGACTGTCGGACCAACTGTCAGTTTCCTTACGCCAGATGGGAGTTGAGGCCATCATGCAGGTCTGGCCCGGCACGCCCTACCCGCTCGGCGCCACCTACGACGGGGCCGGCACCAACTTCGCGGTGTTCTCCGAGAGCGCCGACCGGATCGAGCTGTGCCTGATCGGCGAGGACGGCTCCGAGACGGCCGTCGAACTGCGCGAGACGGACGCCTTCGTCCGGCACGCCTACCTCCCGGGCGTCCAGCCCGGCCAGCGCTACGGCTTCCGCGTGCACGGCCCGTACAACCCGGGCCTGGGCCAGCGGCACAACAGCGCCAAGCTGCTGCTGGACCCGTACGCCAAGGCGATGAGCGGGCACATCGACTGGGACGAGTCGGTCTACGGCTACCACTTCGGCGCCCCCGAGCGCCGCAACGACCTGGACTCCGCCCCGCACACCATGCACGCGGTGGTGATCAACCCGTACTTCGACTGGGGCACCGACCGCCCGCCACGCACCGACTACCACCGCACCGTCATCTACGAGGCCCACGTCAAGGGCCTCACCCGGCTGCACCCGGGCATCCCCGAGGAGATCCGGGGCAGCTACGCCGGCCTGGCCCACCCGGCGGTGATCGAGCACCTGGCCAAGCTCGGCGTCACCGCGATCGAGCTGATGCCGGTGCACCAGTTCGTCCGCGACCACCGGCTGCGGGACCTGGGCCTGTCCAACTACTGGGGCTACAACACCGTCGGCTTCTTCGCCCCGCACTCCTCGTACTCCTCCACCGGCGACCGCGGCCAGCAGGTCCAGGAGTTCAAGTCCATGGTCAAGGCGCTGCACGCGGCCGGGATCGAGGTGATCCTCGACGTGGTCTACAACCACACCGCCGAGGGCAACCACCTGGGCCCGACGCTGTCGCTGCGCGGCCTGGACAACGTCTCCTACTACCGCCTCGCCCGGGACCAGCGCTTCTACGAGGACACCACCGGCACCGGCAACAGCCTGCTGATGCGCAGCCCGCACGTGCTCCAGCTGATCATGGACTCGCTGCGCTACTGGGTCACCGAGATGCACGTGGACGGCTTCCGCTTCGACCTCGCCGCCACCCTCGCCCGGCAGTTCCACGAGGTGGACCGGCTCTCCTCCTTCTTCGACCTGGTCCAGCAGGACCCGGTGGTCTCCCAGGCCAAGCTGATCGCCGAGCCCTGGGACCTCGGCGAGGGCGGCTACCAGGTGGGCAACTTCCCGCCGCTGTGGACGGAGTGGAACGGCAAGTACCGGGACACCGTGCGCGACCTGTGGCGCGGCGAGACCGCGGCCCTCGCCGAGTTCGGCTCCCGGCTGACCGGCTCCTCCGACCTCTACCAGGACGACGGGCGCCGTCCGATCGCCTCGATCAACTTCGTGACCTGCCACGACGGTTTCACGCTGCGCGACCTGGTCTCGTACAACGAGAAGCACAACGAGGACAACGGCGAGGACAACCGGGACGGCGAGTCCTTCAACCGCTCCTGGAACTGCGGCGTCGAGGGCCCCTCCGCCGACCCCGGCGTCGAGGAGCTGCGCGCGCGCCAGCAGCGCAACCTCATCGCCACCCTGATGCTCTCCCAGGGCGTGCCGATGCTCTCCCACGGCGACGAACTCGGCCGCACCCAACTGGGCAACAACAACGCCTACTGCCAGGACAACGAGCTCACCTGGATGCACTGGCCCGAGGGCGAGGGGCCGTGGGCTCGGCTGCTGGAGTTCACCCAGGGAATGATCTGGCTGCGCCGCGACCACCCGGTGTTCCGGCGGCGGCGGTTCTTCCACGGGCGGCCGGTGTCGGGCCACGGCCGGTCGGTGTCGAGCCACGGCCGGCCGGTGTCGGGCCACGGCCGGCCGGCGCACGCCTCCGGGGGATTCGACGACCTCACCGACATCGCCTGGTTCACCCCGGCCGGAGAGGAGATGACCAAGCGCAACTGGGGCGCCAACTACGCCAAGTCGCTGACCGTCTTCCTCAACGGCTACGCGATCTCCGAACCGGACCGGCGCGGCGGGCGGATCGTCGACGACTCCTTCCTGCTGATGTTCAACGCGCACTTCGAACCGCTGGAGTTCACCGTGCCCGCAGGGCACGGGCAGGAGTGGCAGGTCGTCGTCGACACCGCCCAGCCCCGGCTGCCCGCCCCGGGCACCGGGGCCCGGGTCAAGGCCGGGGACGCCCTGTGGCTCACCGACCGCTCACTGATGGTGCTGCAACGGCCCGCGTAGCCGGACCCGCACCGGTGCGGCCGACCGCCCCGGCAGCCCGGGCGGCACGCCGTACCGAGCCCGCGAACGGCCCCGGGCGGTCACCTGTTCGGGCCAGCAGCGGGTCTTGGTGGCGGGCTCCCCCGGGTACCTATGGAGCTATGACCCCCGCCGCCGAGCCCCCGCAGCCCCGCCCGGCCGCCACCGCCCCCTCCTCCTCGTACCGCCTCCAGCTCCAGCCCGGGTTCACCCTCCGCGACGCCACCGCCGCCGTGCCCTACCTGGCCGCCCTCGGCGTCTCCCACCTGCACCTCTCCCCGCTGCTGGAGGCCGTCCCCGGCTCCACCCACGGCTACGACACCGTCGACCACACCCGGATCAGCGAGCAGCTCGGCGGCGAGCCCGCGCTGCGCGAGCTGGCCGCCACCGCTCACCGCCACGGGCTGCGGCTGATCGCCGACGTGGTGCCCAACCACATGGCGGTGCCCGCCCCCGAACGGCTCAACCGGCCGCTGTGGCAGGTGCTGCGCGACGGGCCCGACTCCCCGTACGCGCGCTGGTTCGACATCGACTGGACCGCCCAGCCGGGCCCCGCCGACGCCCCCGGGCGCGGGCGGGTGCTGCTGCCGCTGCTCGGCGACCGGCTCGGCGCCGTCCTGGACCAGCTCACCGTGGACGCCGGAGTGCTGCGCTACCACCGGCACGAACTGCCGCTGCGCCCCGGCACCGAGGGCCTGCCGCTGCCCGAGCTGCTCGCCCGCCAGTGGTACCGGCTCGCCTGGTGGCGCCTGGCCCGCACCGAGCTCAACTACCGGCGGTTCTTCACCGTCAACGAGCTGATCGCCCTGCGCGCCGAGGACCCGGAGGTGTTCGCCGCCACCCACGCCGTGCTGCTCGGGCTGCACGCCGACGGCGTCCTGGACGGCTTCCGGATCGACCACCCGGACGGGCTCGCCGACCCGCTCGGCTACCTGCGGCGCCTGGCAGCGGCCACCGGCGGGGCGTCGGGGACCACCGGCGGGGCGTCGGGGACGGCCGCCGGGGCGTCGGGGACCACCCCCGGGGCGTACGTCGTGGTCGAGAAGATCCTCACCGGCGAGGAGCGACTCCCCGAGGACTGGCCGGTGGCCGGCACCACCGGCTACGACGCGCTGCGCCGGATCGACGG
Organism: Kitasatospora sp. NPDC056651; assembly: GCF_042792155.1. Taxonomy (NCBI): domain Bacteria; kingdom Bacillati; phylum Actinomycetota; class Actinomycetes; order Kitasatosporales; family Streptomycetaceae; genus Kitasatospora; species Kitasatospora sp. NPDC056651. Next base: position 15,880 of record NZ_JBHTWX010000148.1, read on the forward strand.
CGTGCTCACCGACCACGCGGGCGCCTGCCGGCTGGCCGGGGCGTACGAGTCCTTCCGGCACGGCGGCCCGGTCCGGGACCTCTGCGAGGACCCGCACCCGGCGATCGCCGCCGCCCGGCGCGGGCGCGCCGACATGACCGGGCCGGACGGCGAACTCGCCGCCGAGGTCGAGCGGCTGGTGCGGATCGCGCTGCGGATCGGCGCCGCCGAACCCGCGTGCGCCGACCACTCGCCCGGGCAGCTGCGCGCGGCGCTCGGCCGGCTCCTCACCGGCTACCCGGCGTACCGGCCGTACCCCCGGCCGGGCGAGGCCCCCTCGGCGGCCTCCGCCCGGCAGCTGCGGGCCGCCCTCGACGGCTCCGCCGACCCGACCGACCGCCTGCTGGCCGCCCTCGCCCTCGGCGAACTGGGCCGCGGCACCGAGAAGGACGAGTTCTGCGTGCGCTTCGCCCAGACCGCCGCCGCGGTGGCCGCCAAGGGCGTCGAGGACACCGCCTTCTACCGCTGGAACGCGCTGCCCGCCCTCAACGAGGTCGGCGGCGAGCCCGCCCGGCCCGGGCTGCACCCGGCGGAGTTCCACGACTGGTGCCGCTACCTGGAGCGCACCTGGCCGCACAGCATGACGGCGCTCTCCACCCACGACACCAAGCGCAGCGCCGACGCCCGGGCCCGGCTCACCGCGCTCGCCGAACGGCCGGACGCCTGGGCCGCCGAGGCCGCCGCCTGGTCCACCGCCGCCGGGCCCGGCTCCGACCCGGACGCCGACTGGCTGCTCTGGCACACCCTGGTCGCCGCCTGGCCGATCTCCCCGGACCGGCTGGTCGCCGCCCTGCTCAAGGCCGCCCGCGAGGCCAAGCGGCACACCTCCTGGACCAGCCCCGCCCCGCACTACGAGCAGGAGCTGGAGCAGCGGGCCCGCGCCGCCTACGCCAACCCCGGGCTGCTCCCCCGGATCGAGGGCGCCGTGCACGCCCTCGCCCCGTACGCCCGCGCCAACACCCTGGCCGCCGCGCTGCTGCACCTCACCGTGCCGGGCGTGCCGGACCTCTACCAGGGCAGCGAGGAGCCGCTGTACACCCTGGTGGACCCGGACAACCGGGGCGTGGTGGACTTCGGCGCGCTCGCCGTCCGGCTCACCGACGCGGCCGCGCCGCGCCCCGGCGACCTCGCCCGGGAGAAGCTGCACCTCACCACCACCGCGCTGCACCTGCGCCGCGCCCGACCGCTCGGCCCGTACCGGCCGCTGGCCGCCGCCGGCCCCGCCGCGGAGCACCTGCTGGCCTTCGCCCGGGGCCACGACGTCATCACCGCCGTCACCCGGCTGCCCTACCGGCTGGAACGGGCGGGGGGCTGGCGGGACACCGCGCTGGAGCTGCCGGCCGGCGGGCCGTGGACGGACGAGCTCACCGAGCGGCACTTCCCGGCCGGCCCGGTGCCGGTGGCGCAGCTGCTGACGTCCTCCCCGGTGGCGCTGCTGACGAGGAGGGGCTGATGCCCGCCTACGAGGTGTGGGCGCCGCGCGCCGAGTCCCGGGTCCGGGTCGAAGTCAACGGCTTCTGCTACGAGTTGGCCCGCTGCCCGGACCGTTCGGGGTGGTGGTCCGGCGTGGCCCCGGCCGGCGACTACGCCTTCCGGCTCGACGACGGCCCGCCGCTGCCCGACCCGCGCTCGCCCCGGCAGCCGTACGGCCCGGACGGTCCGAGCCGCCCGGTGGACCACGCCGCGTTCCGCTGGTCGACCTCCGGCCGCCGCGGACGGGCGCTGCCCGGCGCGGTGCTGTACGAGCTGCACGTGGGCACCTTCACCGCCCGCGGCACCTTCGACGCCGCCGCCGAACACCTGGGCCACCTGGTCGAGTTGGGCGTGGACTTCGTCGAGCTGATGCCGGTCTGCCCGTTCCCCGGCCGGCACGGCTGGGGCTACGACGGGGTCTCCCCCTGGGCCGTCCACGAGCCCTACGGCGGCCCCGAGGGGCTCAAGCGCTTCGTGGACGCCGCCCACCGCGCGGGCCTCGGAGTGGTCCTGGACGTGGTGCACAACCACCTCGGCCCCTCCGGCAACCACCTTCCCGCGTACGGCCCGTACTTCACCGACCGGCACCACACCCCGTGGGGTTCGGCGGTCAACCTGGACGCGCCCGGCTCGGACGAGGTGCGCGCCTACCTGATCGGCAGCGCGCTGACCTGGCTGCGCGACTACCGGATCGACGGGCTGCGGCTGGACGCGGTGCACGCCCTCGCGGACGACAGCGCCGTCCACTTCCTGGCGGAACTCTCCTACGAGGTGGAGAGGTTGGCCGTCGCCACCAACCGGCCGCTGTTCCTGGTCGCCGAGTCCGACCTCAACACCCCGGCCACCACCGCCCCGCGCGAGGCCGGCGGCCACGGCCTCACCGCACAGTGGAGCGACGACTTCCACCACGCCCTGCACTGCGCGCTCACCGGCGAATCCCAGGGCTACTACGGGGACTTCGCGCGCGAGCCGCTCGCCGCCCTCGCCAGGACGCTCACCCGGGGGTTCTTCCACGACGGCACCTGGTCCTCCTTCCGCGGCCGCCGCCACGGACGCCCGTTCACCCCCCTCGGCAACGGGCACCGGCTGCTCGGCTACCTCCAGACCCACGACCAGGTCGGCAACCGCGCGCTCGGGGACCGCGTCTCCACCAGCATCTCCCCCGGCCGGCTCGCCTGCGGCGCCGCGCTGGTGCTCACCTCGCCGTTCACCCCGATGCTGTTCATGGGCGAGGAATGGGGCGCCGCCACCCCCTGGCAGTACTTCACCGCCCACACCGACCCGGCGCTCGCCGAAGCCGTCCGGCAGGGCCGGCGGCGGGAGTTCGCCGAGCACGGCTGGGCCGCCGAGGCCGTCCCCGACCCGCAGGAGCCCGCCACCGTGCTGCGCTCGGTGCTCGACTGGACCGAGCCCCGGCGCGCCCCGCACGCCGAACTCCTCGTCTGGTACCGGTGGTTGCTCCGGCTGCGGCGCGAGCGGCCGGAGCTCTCCGATCCGGACCTCAGCACGGTGCGGGTGGAGTTCGACGAGGCGGCCGGCTGGCTGGTGGCACACCGGGGGCCGTACCGGATCGCCGTCAACCTCGGGCCGGGCGAGAGCGCGCTGCCGCTGGGGGCCGCCGGGCGCGAGGTGGTGGCGGCCTTCGGGACGGCGGCGCTGGACGGGCGGGCGGTCCGGGTGGCGGCGGACGCGGTGGCGATCGTCGCCGTCTGACCCGAATCCGCAGGTAGTGGCGGATGGACAGTCAGTTGATCTCTGTGCTGGCCGTTGGTGCCGTTGTGGCGTGTCAGGGTGTGCCGGCGACCCGGCTGTCGTGCCGGGTGAGCGGCTTTCCAGGGCGGTGGTGGGAGGTTCGGGCCCGGTCAGGGCGATCGGTCAGGCTGC
>NZ_JBHTWX010000149.1:0-18884 GCF_042792155.1 Kitasatospora sp. NPDC056651
GCGGCCCGGGGCGCCGTGCGGAGATCACTCGGAGCGTGCGGGGACTACTCGGAGACCGCGGTCTTGATCTCGATGGCCGCCTTGACCAGGCCCGCGAACAGCGGGTGCGGGCGGGTCGGGCGGGACTTCAGCTCCGGGTGGGCCTGGGTGGCCACCAGGTACGGGTGCACCTCGCGCGGGTACTCCACGTACTCGACCAGGTCGCCCTTGGGCGAGAGGCCGGAGAACTGCAGGCCGGTCTTCTCCAGGTCCGCGCGGTAGGCGTTGTTGACCTCGTAGCGGTGGCGGTGGCGCTCCTCGACGTACTGCTCGCCGCCGTAGACCTCACGGACGATCGAGCCCTCGGCGAGCTTGGCCGGGTACAGGCCCAGGCGCATGGTGCCGCCCAGGTCGCCCTTGCCGTCGACGATGGCCAGCTGCTCGGCCATGGTGGAGACGACGGGGTGCTTGGCGGCGGCGTCGAACTCGGTGGAGTTCGCCTCCGGCAGGCCGGCCAGGTTGCGGGCCGCCTCGATGACCACGCACTGCAGGCCCAGGCACAGGCCCAGCAGCGGGACCTTGTTCTCCCGGGCGTAGGTGATGGCGCCGACCTTGCCGTTGACGCCGCGGTCGCCGAAGCCGCCGGGGATGCAGATCGCGTCGACGTCACCGAGCTGCGCCTGGGCGCCCTCGGGGGTCTCGCAGTCGTCCGAGGTGACCCACTTGATCTCGACCCGGGCGTTGTTGGCGAAACCGCCGGCGCGCAGCGCCTCGGTCACCGACAGGTAGGCGTCCGGCAGGTCGATGTACTTGCCGACCAGGGCGACCTTGACGATGTGCTGCGGCTCGTGGACGCGGCGCAGCAGGTCGTCCCAGGTGGTCCAGTCGACGTCGCGGAACGGCAGGTCCAGGCGGCGCACCACGTAGGCGTCCAGGCCCTCGCCGTGCAGCACCTTGGGGATGTCGTAGATCGACTTGGCGTCGATGGCCGCGACCACGGCCTCCTCGTCCACGTCGCACATCATCGAGATCTTGCGCTTGATCGCCTTCGGGACCTCGCGGTCGGCGCGCAGCACGATCGCGTCGGGCTGGATGCCGATGTTGCGCAGCGCGGCGACGGAGTGCTGGGTGGGCTTGGTCTTCAGCTCGCCCGAGGGGCCGATGTACGGCAGCAGGGAGACGTGCACGAAGAACACGTTGTCCCGGCCGACCTCGTGGCGGACCTGGCGGACGGCCTCCAGGAACGGCAGCGACTCGATGTCGCCGACGGTGCCGCCGACCTCGGTGATGACGACGTCGACGTCCTCGGTCGCCATCCGGCGGATCCGGGACTTGATCTCGTTGGTGATGTGCGGGATGACCTGGACGGTGTCGCCCAGGTACTCGCCGCGGCGCTCCTTGGCGATGACGGTCGAGTACACCTGGCCGGTGGTGACGTTCGCCGAACCGTGCAGGTTGGTGTCGAGGAAGCGCTCGTAGTGGCCGATGTCCAGGTCGGTCTCGGCGCCGTCGTCGGTGACGAACACCTCACCGTGCTGGAACGGGTTCATGGTGCCCGGGTCCACGTTGAGGTAGGGGTCGAGCTTCTGCATCGTCACGCGCAGGCCGCGGGCCTTCAGCAGCGCGCCGAGGCTGGAGGCGGTCAGCCCCTTGCCGAGCGAAGAGGCGACACCCCCGGTGACGAAGAGGTGCTTGGTCGTCACGGCGCGGCCGTTCGCTGCCTTGCCGGAATGGGGCTGTGCCAAGAGGGGGCTCCCGTGGGTCGCGTGTCGAAGAAGACGTGGGCGGGGAGCTCGCGGTCCGCCGGGCGACGGGAGGCCGGCTCGGTGCGCGGCACTCGCTGGGGGTCGTCGGTTCGGCTGGTCCGGGGCGTTTGATCCCGCCGGTCCACGGGATACCAGGGTATCAGTGCCCAGGCCCGGACGCCTTTCGGGCCGTGCGCCTCCACACCGGGGGCGTACGCGGGGCGCACCACCGGCGCATCATCCGCCGCACGGGTCACACCGGTCGCACTACCGGCCGGACCGGGCCAGGCCGGGGATTCCGTCCGGACCATGGCGGCTCCTCCGGCCGGACCAGCCGGAGGTGATCCTTCCGGGCCATCCTGCGCGCCGTCCTCGCGATGCACGGCATTTCCCCCGAATTGCGGCGCCACTCCGGGCTGCGCCCGCGTGCTTCGCCCCTTTCGTCCGTCGTAAGCTGCTCGGACGCATCGCCGACAGCACGAGCACGCGGAGGGCGTGGGAGGGTCAGGACACTCCCGGTCCCCGATGCGCGACCGGACCTCCCCGTAATTCCCGCTCCTCCCCACCCACTCCAGGGGCTCGACCGAGCCCCGCGGACACTCCAGCAAGGCCCGCCACCACCCCCGGCGGGCCGGACGTCCCGGGGTGGACCTCCGGCCCCGCAGACCGCTCGCTCCCTCCGCTCGCCGATGCCCTGACCACATTGCGAACTGGAGATCCACGTGGCCGGCCGTATCGAGGACTACGCACTCATCGGGGACATGCAGACCGCTGCCCTGGTCAGCAGGGACGGAGCGGTGGACTGGCTCTGCCTGCCCCGCTTCGACTCGCCGGCCGTGTTCGCCGGCCTGCTCGGCACCGATGAACACGGCTTCTGGCGGATCGGCCCGGCCGAGGCCGTCCCGACCGACGTCCCCGCCCCGGCCCCCGTCGCGCCGCCCGCCGATCCGGGCCGGGCCCGCCTCACCGACACCGCCGACCTGCGGGTGCCCCCGCCCACCGCCGCCGCCCCCGCCGTGCCCGCCGACCGGCGCCGCTACCGGGGCGACTCGCTGATCCTGGAGCAGGAGTGGGACACCCGGGGCGGCACCGTCCGGGTGATCGACTTCATGCCGCCGCGCCCGCTGGCCGGCAAGGACGCCGTCCCCCAGGTGATCCGGATCGTCGAGGGCGTCTCGGGCACCGTGCGGATGCGCTCGGCGCTGCGGATGCGCTTCTCCTACGGCCGGATCGTGCCGTGGGTGCACCGCGTCGAGCAGGCCGACGGCACCCACCGCACCGTGGCCATGGCCGGACCCGACTCGGTCTGGCTGGACGGCGAGGCCGAGACCTACGGCCGCAACCTCACCACCTACGCCGACTTCACCGTCGCGGCCGGCGAGCGGATCGCCTTCGCCCTCACCTGGCAGGCCTCCCACCTCGACCCGCCCAAGGCCCCCGCCGCCGAGGAGATGCTCGACGCCACCGCCGACTTCTGGCACGAGTGGGCCGACCAGTGCACCTACCAGGGCCCCTACCGCGAGGCCGTGATCCGCTCCCTGATCACCCTCAAGGGCCTCACCTACGCCCCCACCGGCGGCATCGTCGCCGCCCCCACCACCTCCCTCCCGGAGGACATCGGCGGCGAGCGCAACTGGGACTACCGCTACACCTGGCTGCGCGACGCCGCCATCACCCTCTCCTCACTGCTGCGCACCGGCTACCGCGAGGAGGCCCGCGCCTGGCGCGAGTGGCTGCTGCGCGCCGTCGCCGGCGACCCGGAGAACCTCCAGATCATGTACGGCATCGCGGGCGAGCGCGAGCTCACCGAGTCCTCGCTGGACTGGCTGCCCGGCTACGAGGGCTCCCAGCCCGTCCGGGTCGGCAACGGCGCCGCCGGACAGCTCCAGCTCGACGTCTACGGCGAGGTCGTGGAGGCCCTGCACCTGGCCCACATGACCGGCCTGGTCCGCAACGACCACGCCCACCACCTCCAGCTGCGCCTGATCGAGTACCTGGAGGAGCACTGGCAGGAGCCGGACGAGGGCATCTGGGAGGTCCGCGGCCCGCGCCGGCACTTCGTCCACTCCAAGGTGATGGCCTGGGTGGCCGTCGACCGGACCATCAAGCTGCTGGAGCAGACCCCCGAGGACGACCCCGCCGACGACCACCTGGAGCGCTGGCGCGAGCTGCGCGACACCATCCACCGGGACGTCTGCGACAAGGGCTACGACCCGGAGCGCAACACCTTCACCCAGTACTACGGCGGCAAGGAGCTGGACGCCTCGCTGCTGCTGATCCCCCAGGTCGGCTTCCTGCCGCCGGACGACAAGCGCGTCATCGGCACCATCGAGGCGATCCAGCGCGAGCTGTCCACCGAGGACGGCTTCGTGCTGCGCTACCCGACCCACGACGAGTCCGGGAACAACGTGGACGGCCTCTCCGGCCACGAGGGCGCCTTCCTGGCCTGCTCGTTCTGGCTGGCCGACGACCTCGCCATGATCGGCCGGGTGCAGGAGGCCCGCGAGCTGTTCGATCGGCTGCTGGCGCTGCGCAACGACCTGGGACTGCTCGCCGAGGAGTGGGACCCGCGGCTCAAGCGCCAGGTCGGCAACTTCCCGCAGGCCTTCAGCCACGTGCCGCTGATCGACACGGCCCTGCGGCTGACCGCCTGCGGCGCCGCGTACCTGTCCGCCCAGCCGGACGGCGCGGCCGCCGACCGGGTCGAGCAGGCCACCGTCTAGGACGGCGGATCCTCACCGGAGGCGGCGCGGGAGGGACCCGCCCTACCCGCGCTGCACCAGCTCGTCGTAGGTGCTGAGCACCTGGGCGACGGTGGCGGCCTCGTCCGGCCAGGTCTCGGCCTGCTGCCGGCCGGCCGCCGCCAGCCGCTCGCGCCGGTCCGGGTCGGTCAGCAGGGCGCGCACCGCGCGGCCGAGAGCCGCCGGGTCGCCCGGGGGCACCAGCACGGCGGCGTCGCCGACCAGTTCGGGGATGCCGCCGACGGCGGTGGCGACCACCGGCACACCGGCCCGCATCGCCTCCTGCACCACCAGCGAACGGGCCTCCCAGCGGCTGGAGAGCACCACCAGGTCGGCGGCGGCCAGCAGGTCGGGCACGTCGGTGCGGTAGCCGAGCAACCGCACCGGCAGCTTCTCGGCGGCGACCCGCTCGCGCAGCGCGCCCGCCTCCGGGCCGTCCCCGGCGAGCAGCACGAGGGGTTCCGGGTCCAGCGCGGCAAGCTCCCGGGTGGCGTCCAGCAGCAGCCCGAAGGCCTTCTGCGGGACGAGCCGGCCGACCGCCAGCACCAGCGGACGGTCGACGCCGCCGGCACCGCGGTCACCGGCGCCACCGCCGTCGGCCCCATCGTCGCCGTCGCCGAGCAGCTCGGCGCGTGCCTCGGCGCGGCCGAGCCGTCCCTCGGGCATCGGCGGGGCGGCCACCGGGCCCAGCCGGGCGTCGGTGGCGCCCAGTTCGCGGGCCCGGGCGACCAGGTCGGAGGAGGCACCGAGGACCAGGTCGGCGGCGCGCGCCACCCGGCGCTCCATCAGCCGCTGCAGCCTGCGCTCCAGGCCGGTGGCCAGCAGCGCGTGGTGCGAGGTGACCACCAGCGGGGTCTCCGGGCGCAGGCCCGGGAAGCGGCCCGCGGTGCGCAGCGCGAGGTCGGACAGCAGCCCGGCGCGCAGCCCGTGGGCGTGCACCACGTCGGCGCCGGTGAAGGCCCGGCGCAGCTCGCCGATGGCGGTGGCGTCGCTGCGGGCGCCCGCGGTGGGGGTGATGTCGACGGTGTGGAACCTGGCACCCGTACGGGAGAAACCGAACAGCGCGTCCGTGCCGGCCGGCGCGCAGACCGTGACGGCCACTCCGTGCGCGACCAGGCCCTGGGCCAGGGAGCGCACGTGCGCGCCGATGCCGCCGGTGCTGGCGGCCAGGACGAGTACCACGTGCAGCTGCCCCGGTTCGGGGACGGCCGCGGTGGCCCGGGCGGCGGAATGGTCCACGTCGTCTCGCATCCGACTCGATCAGGTTCGCGCGCCGCTTGGCGAGGATTGCCCGCTACGGCGCTCGGGGCTGGGAAGCCAGTGTCCAGCCGCCACCATGCCAGGTCGGCGGCCCTCTTGGACAGTCGGCGCCACCGGGGGCGCGTCGCCGTCCTCCGCGGGGCCGCCGGCGCCGGCTACCGGCGGCGCGGGGCCCTGGCGGCGGCCAGCAGTTCCTCGGCGTGGGCGCGGCCCAGCTCCGAATCCTCCAGGCCGGCCAGCATCCGGGAGAGTTCGCGCACCCGCTCCTCGTCGTTCAGCACCTTGACCCCGCTGCGGGTCACCGTGCCGTCGTGGGTCTTCTCCACCACCAGGTGCCGGTCGGCGAACGCGGCGACCTGCGGGAGGTGGGTGACCACCACGACCTGGGCGGACTCGGCCAGCTTGGCCAGCCGACGGCCGATCTCCACCGCGGCCTTGCCGCCGACGCCCGCGTCCACCTCGTCGAACAGGTAGGTGGGGACGGGGTCGGCGCCCGCGAAGACCACCTCGACGGCGAGCATCACGCGGGACAGCTCACCGCCGGAGGCGCCCTTGGCGATCGGGCGGGGCTGGGCGCCCGGGTGCGGGGCGAGCAGCACCTCGACCTCGTCCACGCCGTGCGGGCCGTACGCGACGGAGCGCCCGTCGACCTCGATCCCGGCCAGGTCGTCGACCTGGCTGATCGAGAAGGTCACCCGGGCGTGCGGCATGGCCAGCTCGGCGAGTTCGGCGGAGACCGCCCCGGCGAACCGTCCGGCCGCGGCGCCGCGGGCCCGCGACACCTCGGCCGCGAGTTCGGCCAGCTCGGCCCGCAGCTCGGTCTCCCGGGCGCCGAGCTCGTCGATCCGGTCGTCGTCGCCGTCGAGCTCGGCGAGCCGTGCCGCGCCGGCCTCGGCCCAGGCGATCACCTCGGCGAGGGAGTTCTCCTCGCCGCCGTACTTGCGCAGCAGCTGGGCCAGCACGGCCCGGCGGTCCTCGACGGCGGCCAGCCGCACCGGGTCGGCGTCCAGGTCGTCGGCGTAGCCGGCCAGGTCCCCGGCCACGTCGGCGAGCAGGTAGCCGACCTCGTTGAGACGGTCGGCCAGGACGGCGAGGCGCTCGTCGTGGTGGCGCACGGCGTCCAGGGCGCGGCGGGACTGGCCGAGCAGGGTGCCCGCGTCCAGCGCCTCCGGGTCGACCGGGTCGCCGGCCAGGGCGGCGTGGGCGAGGGTCGCGGCGGAGGACAGCGCGTCGGCGTGGCCGAGCCGCTCGGCCTCGGCGGCCAGCTCCACGTCCTCGCCGGCCACCGGCTCGGCCGCGGCGATCTCGTCCAGGCCGAAGCGCAGCAGGTCGGCCTCCTGGGCACGCTCGCGGGCCCGGGTGGTCAGCTCCTCCAGGGTCGCGGAGACCTCGCGCAGGGTGCGGTAGGTCTCCCGGTAGCGGGCCAGCGGCTCGGCCACCGAGGCGCCCGCGTACCGGTCCAGCGCGCCGCGCTGGCGGGCCGGGCGCAGCAGGCGCTGCTGGTCGGTCTGGCCGTGCACGGCGATCAGGTCCTCGCCGAGCTCGGCGAGCAGGCCGACCGGCACGGACCGGCCGCCGACGTGCGCCCGGGAGCGGCCCTCGGCGGACACGGTCCGGCTGATCAGCAGCGCGCCGTCGTCCAGTTCGGCCCCGGCCTCGATCGCGCGGGCCGCCGCAGGGGAGCCGGCGGGCAGTTCCAGCCGCCCCTCCACGACGGCGCGTCCGGTGCCGTTGCGCACCAGGCCCGGGTCGGCGCGCCCGCCGAGCAACAGGCCCAGGCTGGTCACGACCATGGTCTTGCCGGCGCCGGTCTCACCGGTCACGGCGGTGAAGCCGGGGGCGAGTTCGACCACCGCGTCGTCGATGACCCCAAGATCCCGTATCCGCATCTCGTCCAACACGGAGACGACCTTACGAGGTTCCGCCCCCGGCGCGCGACGAGCGACAACGGCGCGCGGCAACTCCGTGCCCGGAAGTTCATTCCTTCCGGGAGTCCCCGGCGGGCCCCGGCACCGTGCACCAGGGCAGGAAGAACTGCGCCATCGGGCCGATGGCCAGGGCATACGCGACGGTGCCGACCCCGGCGGTGCCGCCGAGCAGCAGGCCGGCGGTGAGGACCGTCACCTCGATGCCGGTGCGCAGCAGCCGCAGCGAGCGGCCGGTGCGCCGGTGCAGGCCGGTCATCAGGCCGTCGCGCGGGCCGGGGCCGAGCCGGGCGCCGATGTAGAGGCCGGTGGCCAGGCCGTTGAGGGCGATCGCCGCGGCGGACATCGCGATCCGGGCGGGCAGGGCGCCGGGGCCGCCGACGAACCGCAGGGTGAGGTCCATGGCCGCGCCGATCACCAGCACGTTGGCGACGGTGCCCAGGCCCGGGCGCTGGCGCATCGGGATCCACAACAGCAGGACGAGGGCGCCGCAGATCGTCACCCAGGCGCCGACCGACAGCCCGGCGGTGCGCTGCAGGCCCTGGTGCAGGACGTCCCAGGGGTCGAGGCCGAGGCCGGAGCGGAGCATCAGCGCCATGCTCGCCCCGTACAGGGCGAGGCCGACGAACAGTTGCGGGATCCGGCGGCCCAGGGCGTGGGTGTCGCCGAACACCCGGACGGCGAGGCCGGGTCCCCCGGCGGCGGGCGTCACCGGTCCGGCGGCGGGTGCCGGTCCGGTAGCGGGTACGGGTCCGGTAGCGGCGGCTGGTCCTGGTGTGGTCGTGGTGGCCACGGCTGCTCCTGCGGTGGTGCTGCACCACCGGGGCGCCCGGTGGTGGCGGCCGGCATGGCCGCCCTGCCATGATGGCCAGGCCAAATTGGTCCACTCCAGGGCCAATTCCGAACAAGTGGACTGGTTCAGCCATGGTCGACTGGCACACCACCGTCACCCCGCCCGCGCTGGCGCGACTGCTCACCACCGCCCGGCTCCCCGAGCCGGCCGCCGCCCGCCGCCCCGCCTACCGCACCCTGGCCGGGCAGATCCGGCTGCTGGTCACCGAGGGCCGACTGCCGGTCGGCGCCCGGCTGCCCGCCGAACGCGAGCTGGCCACCGCCCTGGCGGTGAGCCGCACCACCGTCGCCACCGCGTACGAGACCCTGCGCACCGACGGCTACCTGCGCAGCCGGCGCGGCTCGGGCAGCTGGACCGCCCTGCCCGAAGGCTCCCCACCGCCCGGCGAGGCGCTGCACCCCGTCCCGCCGGACGAACAGGGCCGCATCCTGGACCTCGGCGTCGCCGCCCCGCCCGCCCCGCAGCCCTGGGTCGGCCAGGCCGCCGCCCGGGCCGTCGAACAGCTTCCGTACTACGCCGCCGGACACGGCCACTACCCCACCGGCGTCCCGGTGCTGCGCGAGGCCGTCGCCCGCCGTTTCACCGAACGCGGACTGCCCACCACCCCCGACCAGATCCTGATCACCACCGGCGCCATGGGCGGCCTGCACCTGCTCCAGCGGACGCTGCTCGGCCGCGGCGACCGGGTCGCCGTCGAGGCACCCAGCTACGCGCACACCCTCCAGGCACTGCGGCTCACCGGCGCTCGCCTCGTCCCGGTGCCGTACACCTGGACACCGCGGCCCGCCTGGGACCTCGACGAGTGGCAGCGGGTACTGCGCGGCGCCGGACCCAAGGTCGCCTACGTGATCCCGGACTTCCACAACCCCACCGGGGCGCTGATCGACGAGGAGCAGCGCCGCCGGCTGCTGGCCGCCGCCCGGGCCGCCGGAAGCATCGTGCTCGCCGACGAGACCACCGCCGAACTCGGCTGGGGCGTACCGCCGTCCACGCCGCTGCCGCGCCCGATGGCGGCGCTGGACCGCTCCGCCCAAGTGGTCACCGTCGGCTCCGCGGGCAAGCTGCTCTGGGGCGGTCTGCGGATCGGCTGGGTCCGGGCCGCGCCCGCGCTGGTGCGCCGGCTGGCCACCGAGCGGGTCTACAGCGACGTCGGCACCCCGGTGCTGGACCAGCTGATCGCCGCCGAGCTGCTGGGCGAACCGCTGCCCGACGTCCGGGAGCACCAGCTGTCCCGGCTGCGGGCGGCCGCCCGCGCCTTCGCCGCCGCACTGCCCGAGCGGCTGCCCGCATGGAGCTTCACGACGCCGCCCGGCGGGCTCTCGCTCTGGGTCTCCACCGACGGCCTGTCCGGCGCGGCACTGGCCCGGGCCGGGGAGCTCGGCGGGGTCCGGATCGCCTCGGGCAACCGCTTCGGCACGGACGGCGCCTTCGAGCACCACATCCGCATCCCGCTCACCGTGCCCGCCGCGACCGTCCCCGCCGCCGTCGAACGCCTCGCCGCACTGGCCGCCCACGCGGCGTCCGGCGGGCGGCTCGAACCGGCCGACGAGGCCCAGCCACTGGCCGTCTGACGAGCCGTCAGCAAATGGACGGGCGTCCGCCCGGATTCGGGCCACCGCCTTCGACCGATGACCGAACGCCCTTGGCACGCGGCCGACTTCGGACGCGAGTTCCGGCAGCGGCCGGCAAGCCCGGGCGGTCCGGTGGCACCCGCACCGGCCGGCCCGGCCAAGTCCGACGGCCCGACCAGGGCCGACCGGGCCCGAGGGAGCGGACCTAGCTGTGACCGGACCGGCCGCGCCAACCCGTCACCGGCAGCGCGAACTTGGCCACCAGCCGGTCGGTGAACGGCGCCCGGTGCAGTCTGGCCAGCCGCACCGGGGTCCGGCCCCGACGCACCTCCACCCGCGCCCCGGCGGGCAGTTCGACCGAACGCCGCCCGTCGCACCAGAGCACCCCGTGCGGCGTCTTGGGCTGCACCTCGACCGCCAGCACCGACTCCGGCGAGGTCACCAGCGGACGGGCGAACAGCGCGTGCGCGGAGATCGGCACCATCAACAGCGCCTCCACCTCCGGCCACACCACCGGCCCGCCGCCGGAGAACGCGTACGCCGTGGAGCCGGTCGGCGTCGCACACACCACGCCGTCACAGCCGAAGTTGGAGACCGGACGGCCGTCCACCTCGGTCACCACCTCCAGCATCCGCTCCCGGGACGCCTTCTCGATCGAGGCCTCGTTCAGCGCCCAGTCCTCGTGCACCACATCGCCGTTGGTACGGACGATGACGTCGACCGTCATCCGCTCCTCGACCTCGTAGTCGGCGTCCACCACCCGCTCGACCACCACCGCCAGGTCGTCCCGCTCGGCCTCGGCGAGGAAGCCCACCCGGCCCAGGTTGATCCCGAGCATCGGCAGCCCGTGCGAGCGCGCCAGCTCCGCCCCGCGCAGCAGCGTCCCGTCCCCGCCGGCCACCAGGATCAGCTCACAGCCGTCCGCCGCCCCGGGGCCCTCGGCCACCTTCTCGACGCCTTCCGGCAGATCCAGGTCCACCGCCTCGGCTTCCAGCAGTCTGATCCGGAGCCCCGACTTCAGCAGCCCGTGCACCAGCGCCTCGACGCTGCGCAGCGCCGCCTCCCGGCCGGTGTGCGCGATCAGGAAGACCGTACGTTCTTCACTCATGCCGCTGCCCTCTCCCTAACGCCTGCCGGGTCGCTGTCGGCCCCGGTGCGGCCGCGCCATACAACATGACGCGCCGGACGCCCGCAAGGCACCCTACCGGGGCCCCTCCGCCACGGCCCGGTCCGCGTCCGCGGGGTCCAGCGGCGGAGCGTCCCGGCGCAGCCAGAGGAAGTACTCGACGTTGCCGGACGGCCCCGGCAGGGGGCTCGCGGTGACCGCGCGCACGCCCAGCCCGAGCTCCCACGCCTGCCCCGCGACCCGGCGCACCATCTCGGCGCGCAGCTCCGGGCTGCGCACCACACCGCCGCTGCCCAGCCGTTCCTTGCCGATCTCGAACTGCGGCTTGACCATCAGCACCAGGTCCGCGTCCTCGGCCGCGCAGGACGCGAGGGCCGGGAGCACCAGGCCCAGCGAGATGAACGACAGGTCGCCCACCACCAGGTCCACCGGGATGCCACCGATCACGTCCCGAGTCAGCTCGCGCACATTGGTGCGATCCATCACGGTGACCCGCTCGTCGCTCTGCAACGACCACGCGAGCTGCCCGTAGCCGACGTCCACCGCCAGCACATGCGCGGCCCCCGCCCGCAACAGCACGTCGGTGAAACCGCCGGTGGAGGCGCCCGCGTCCAGCGCCCGGCGGCCCTCGACCACCAGGCCCTGCGGCACGAACGCCGCGAACGCCCCGGCGAGCTTGTGACCGCCGCGCGAGACGTAGTCCGGGTCGTTCTCGTCCTTGGCCACCACGACCGCCGCCGAGGTCTCCACCTGGGTGGCCGGCTTGGTCGCGGTGGTGCCGCCGACGGTCACCCGCCCGGCCGCGATCAGCTCGGACGCGTGCTCACGCGACCGAGCCAGCTTGCGGCGGACCAGTTCCGCGTCGAGTCGACGTCGTGCCACTGCCACTGGTGTTTCAGCTCCTACGGATCATTCCTGGTCGAGCGCGGCCAGCGTGTCGACGAGCCGCTGGTGAACATCTTCGTACACCGCGACATGCGCCTCCGCCGGGACCCCGTCCAGAGCCGCCAGCCGGGCCAGCCCCGCGTCCACCCCCGGGTGGCCGGTGGGGTCCGGATCGACGCCCAGGGGCTCCGCCGGCACGGGCGGTGCGGGCGGTGCGGGCGGCACGGCCGTTCCGACGCTCTCCGGCGGTTCACTCGTCTCGGGCATCGGGCTTCTTCGAGCTGGTGGCCTTGCGGACGGTGGTCTTCTTGGTCGCCGTCCGCTTCGCGGCAGTCCCGGAACGGTCGACGGCCTCGGACCGGTCATCCGCCGGCTTGGCGGTCGCGGTCTTCCGGACGGTCGTCGTCTTCTTGGCGGACTTCTTTGCCGCCGTCTTGGCAGTTTTGGCAGTTTTGGCAGCCGTCTTCTTCGCGGCCGTCTTCCCGGCCGTGACCTTCTTCGCCGCGCCCTTCTTCGCCGCGGGCTTCCCGGCCGACACCACCTCACTCTCGACGGCGGGCCCCTCCTGCTGGGCCGGGGAGGCCACGGACACCGACGACACGGGCGGAACCGGCGCGACGGGCGACACGGGCGGAACCGGAGGATCGACCTCGACCGGCTCGTCCACCTCCACGCGCTCGGCGACTATCGGCTCGCCCGCCGACCGCTCGTCCTCGAACTCCCAGCCGCGCCCGAACAGGTCGCCGGCCCGCGGCGCCGGCACCGGCTCCTCGGCCACGTCCGGATCCCGATCCGCCCCGTGCCTCGCCGCCGGAGCCTCCTCCTCGACCTCGCGCAGCTTGGTCTCCAGGTACGCCAGCACCACACCGACCTTGGTCACCTGGTCGCCGACCCTCTCGAAGACCTTCTCCACCTCGCCGCGCGCCATCCCGACCGCCAGGTCCACCCCGGCCCGCCCGGCGGTGACCGCCTCCCCGGCCAGGGTCTGCAGGGTCTCCACCGACGGCGGGAACTCGCCGCCCAGCCGACGCTCGACCTCCGCGACATCGACCCCGGCCCGCTCCAGGACCGACGCCGCCCTCCCGACGACCCGCTTGCCGACCTCCTCGACCACCCCGGCCGCGGTCTCCACCACTCCCCGAACCGTCCTCGACAGCATCCGGGTGCCTCCCAATCGCCTACGCGCGTCGCTCCGTCGCCCTCAGTACCCGAGCGTTTCCGGGCACCCCACGGACGACGCTACCGCCAAAACCGTCCTGAGGTACCGTGGCCCGCAGTCAGCACCGTAGCGACCGGGGGAGGGAGCCGCCCCGTGGCGAACGCCGAGGAGTGCCGGGAGGCACTGGAGCAGCTCAGCCGGAACATGGCGAAGTCCACCGGCGACGTCCGCAAGGCCGCGGCCCTCGACCGCTCGCTCAGCTGCCGGATCACCGACCTCGACCTGACCTTCACCGGGCGGCTGCGCGACGGCCGGATCCAGGACGTGACGGCCGCCCCCGGCACTCCCGCCGAGAAGGCGGAGATCCGGCTCACCATGACCAGCGACGACCTGGTCGCGCTGGTCGACGGCCGGCTCGCCTTCGCGTCCGCATGGGCCGGCGGCCGGGTCAGGCTGGAGGCCGGCTTCCGCGATCTGCTCCGGCTGCGCACCCTCCTCTGAACCGGGCCGCCAGCCGAACCGGGCCGCCGCGCGCCCTCACACCACGCCGACGTACCGGGCCACCGCTTCGGCCCGTCGCTTCGGGCCCGGTACCGTCGAGTGCCCCTCAGAATCCCAGCTCGGCCAGCGCCTTCCGGCCGTCCACCGGCGCGCCGCCCGCGTCCAGCACCGCCCACGCCGCCGCGCACAGCGCCCGCAGGCCGTCCCAGCGGTCCCCGGCCCCGGAGAGCCCCAGTACGCCCGCCTCGACTCCGGCGACCCAGCCGCCGCACGCGAAGCCGCCGTCCGCGGCCGTCACCGCCGGGTGCGGGACAAGCAGTCCGCGCAGGTCCGCCGCCAGGTAGGTCGGCCGGTGCTCGACCGGGGCCGCCAGCAGCAGTTCCGGAGTGGTCACCCCGGTGAACACCAGCAGGCTGTCCACCCCGCCGTTGAACGCGCCTTCGATGTCCGTGTCCAGCCGGTCCCCGACCACCAACGGCCGCTTGGCGCCGGTGCGCAGCACGGTCTCCCGGTGCATCGGCGGCAGCGGCTTGCCCGCCACCTCCGGCTCCACCCCGGTCGCCTCCCGCACCGCCGCCACCAGGGTGCCGTTGCCGGGCGCGATGCCGCGGGCCCTCGGCACCGTCAGGTCCAGGTTGGACGCCACCCACGGCAGACCGCTCTGCACCGCGTACGAGGCCTCCGCGAGGTCCGTCCACCCCACCGAGGGGTCGAAGCCCTGGACCACCGCGAGCGGCCCGTCCGCCAGCGAGCGGACCGCGACCAGCCCCAGCTCAGCCAGTGCCTCCTCCAGCCCGAGGCCGCCCACGACCAACACCTTCGATCCGGCCGGCACCTTCTCCGCGACCAGCCGGGCGGCGGCCTGAGCCGAGTTGATCACGTCGGCCGGCTCTGCCGGGACGCCCAGCTCGGTCAGGTGCTCGGCCACCACGCGCGGCGGGCGGGAGGCGTTGTTGGTCACGTACGCGAGCCGCATCCCGGCCGTCCTGGCCGCGTCCAGCGCCTCCACCGCGTGCTCGACCGCGTGCGCACCCGCGTAGACCACGCCGTCCAGGTCCAGCAGCGCCGTGTCGTACGCGTCGGTCAGCGGACGCTCGCTGCCGCCGGGGGTGGTCCGTCGCACGGGGGTGCCCGTCTGGGTCATGGCTGCGCTACCTCATTCACTGCGTCGTCTTCGTCATGCACTGCGTCGTCTTCGTCCGCTGCATCGTCGTTATCGTCGTTGCACTGCACTGCGTCGTCCGTCACCTCGTCCGTGGCCCACTGCGTCGTGCGTCACGGCCTCCGCCACCGGTCGGCGGCGCCATCCGTCCGGCGTCGTCCGGCGCGCCCGGCGCCGTGCCCGGTCAGGCGCCGTCTTCGGCTCCGCCACCGGTTCCGGAACCGTCCGGCGCCCCCGCGGCCGGGTCCCCGGCGCCCGCCGGGGGTGCCAGGTAGCCGGGTGCTCCCGGCAGCAGCGGGCCGTACGCCCCGGCGCGGGCCGCCAGGGTCGCCCGGGTCTGCCGCAGCGCCTGCCGGTAGTGGTCGGCCTCCGGCCGCATCGCCACGGCCAGCGCCAGGTGCTCGGCGGAGGTCTCGAAGTCGCCCAGCCGGGCAGCCGCGACCCCCCACCCGAACTGAGCGTAGTCGTCCGCCGGGTCCGCCAGCGCCACGGCCCGGAAGTTCTCCAGCGCCGCCGCGTACGAGCCCGCGTCGAACTGCGCCCGCGCCAGCGCCTCCCGGATGCTGCGCGAGTGCGGTTCGGCCGCCGCCGCCCGGGCCAGCAGCTGCTCGGCGGCCCCGGGATGCCCCTGCGCCAGCAGCCGCGCTCCCCGGCGGAACCAGTCGTACACGTCGCCGACGGGCTCCCCGGAACGGCTCTGCCGCGGCACCCCGCCTTCTGCCGGGTCCACTGCCGGACCGTCGCCCACGGCGCCGCCGTCCACCCGTTCCTGCCCGTCGTCCATGCCGTACCTCGCCCTCGGTCGTCCACCCGTGCCCGCCGCTCGGCACGGGCGTTCCGATCTCTCAACAACGCGTACCCGGTTACGATGCCCAGAATGAGCACACCCAGTGCAGAAGACGGAGTCGAGACTCCCGAGGGCGGCCCCGGCGATCCCGGGCACGTCGCCACCGCCGGCCTGTCCCTGTCCCCGTTCCGCGGCCTGCGCTACGTCCCTGACCGGGTCGGCACCCTCGCCGCGGTGATGTCCCCGCCGTACGACGTCGTCGACCCGGGCCGTAGGCTCGACCTGGAGACCGCCGACCCGCACAACGTGGTCCGGCTGATCCTGCCCAGGCCCGAACCCGAGGACGCAGGTGGCCGCCCCGACCGTGACACCCGCTACCGGCACGCCGCCCGGCTGCTGGCCGCCTGGCAGCGCGAGGGCATCCTCGCCGCCGACCCCGAGCCCGCGCTCTACGTCTACGAGCAGCGGGTGCCGGCCGCCGACGACTCCCCCGAAGTGCTCCAGCGCGGCCTGATCGGCGCCCTCGCGGTGAGCGGGCGCGAGGGCGGCGTGGTCCTCCCCCACGAGGACGTGATGCCGCGACCGGTCGCCGACCGGGTCGGCCTGATGCGCACCACCCGGGCCAACCTGGAACCGCTGCTGCTCACCTACCGGGGCAACGGCGGCGCCTCCGGCGTGATCGAGCGGACGGTCGAGGGACGGCCGCTGCTCTCCACCGCCACCAGCGACGGCACCCACCACCGCCTGTGGGCGGTCACCGACCCCGCCGAGATCGCCGAGATCAGCCGCGACCTCGCCACCTGCCGCGCCCTGATCGCCGACGGTCACCACCGCTGGGAGATGTACCTGCGTCTGCAGCGCGAGCACCGTCACCTGCCGCGCAGCCCCTGGGACCGCGGCATGGTGCTCCTGGTGGACACCGCTCGCTACCCGCTGCGGGTCCGCGCCATCCACCGCGTGCTGTACCGACTCCCGGTGGCCCAGGCGCTGGAACGGCTCGGCGACCAGTGGAAGGTCAAGGAGGTCCCCGGCCCGCTGCCCGCCGCCCTCCAGGCGCTCGCCGAACAGAAGCGGCACGGCGGCAACGGCTTCGTGCTGACCGGCGGCGATGGCGTCTACTGGCTGCTCAGCGAACCCGAGGAGTCCCTGCTCGACGCCACCGTGCCGCACGGCCGGCCCGAGGAATGGCGCCACCTGGACGCCACCGTCCTGCACGCCACCCTGCTGGACCACACCTGGCACGTCCCGGACGGCCCGGACGACATCGGATACCTGCACACCGCCGTGGCCGCCGAGCAGGAGGCCGCGCGCACCGGTGGCACCGCCGTCCTGCTCCACCCGGTCCGGGAGTCCGTGGTGCGACGGCTCGCCGAGCAGGACGTCACCATGCCGCGCAAGTCCACCTCCTTCGGGCCGAAGCCGGCCACCGGGCTGGTACTGCGCAACCTCGCGCTGGGCTGACCCGGACGCGGGGCCCGGATGCCGTGAGGCCCTGCCGTTCCCGGGAGATCCGGGAACGGCAGGGCCTCACGGCGTTGCCTGGGGGGACTGCTCAGCTCTTGTCGGCGTCGCTCTCGGCGTCGGCCTCCGCCTTGGCGTCCTTCTTCTCGACGCCCTCGGCCTTGGTGTCCTCGGCCTTGTCGTCCTGGGCGCGCTCGGGGACCACGCCGTCGAACTCCTCGTCGATCTCGAGGTCGTCCTCGTCGTAGTACTCCTCGACGTCCTCCTCATCCTCGAAGATCACGCGATCGTCGGCGTTGTCGCCACCACCGCGCTTCTTCGCCGAGGTGTCAGCCGACTCGGTCTCGTCCTCGGCCAGCTCCGGGTCGAGCGCGTCGGTGAACTCCACGCCGTCGATCTCGGCCAGCCGCTCGGAGGCGTTGGTGGTGCCGTCGGTGTCCGCCTCGGCCGCCTTGGCGAACCAGTCACGGGCCTCGTCGGCCCGGTCGGCCGCGATCAGGGCCTCGGCGTAGGCGTACCGCAGGCGCGCGGTCCACGGGTGCACGGCGCTGGAAGCCAGCTCCGGGCTCTGCAGCGTCACCACGGCCGCGTCGTACTGCTCCATGTCGGTGCGCGCACCGGCCGCCACCAGACGCATCTCGACCTGGCCGGCCTTGTCCAGCTGCTTCACCTCGGGCTCACCGGCCATGGCCAGCGCCCGCTCCGGACGGCCGAGACCGCGCTCGCAGTCGGCCATCACGGGCCACAGGTCCGCCCGGCCGGTCATCCGACGGGCGGCGCGGAACTCGGTCAGCGCCTCGGAGTAGCGCTGCGTCATGTACGAGGCGAACCCGGCCGCCTCGCGGACGGCCGCGACGCGGGAGGCCAGACGGAGCGCGACGCGCGAGTACTGGTAGGCCTCCTCCGGCTCGCTGTCGAGCAGGCGGGCCACCATCACCAGGTTGCGGGCGACGTCGTCCGCAAGGGTCTTGGGCAGGCTCTTGAGCTCCTGGCGCACGTCCGCGTCCAGCTCGAAGCCGGTGACGTCCTCCGGGATCGGCAGGCGCTTGACGGGCTCGTAGTTGCCCCGGCGGTCGTCGTAGTCACGGCCGCCGCGGTCGTCACGACGGTCGCCGCCTCGGTAACCGCCACCCTGGCGGTCGTCACGGCGGAAACCACCGCGGTCACCGCCACGGTCGTCACGGCGGAAGCCGCCGCGGTCGCCACCGCGGTCGTTACGGTCGCCGCGGTCGCGGTTGAAGCCGCCCGACGGGCGGTCGTCGCGACGGAAGCCGCCGCGGTCGCCGCCACGGTCGTCACGGTCACGGCCGTAGCCGCCGCCGGCCGGACGGTCGTCACGACGCGGACGGTCGTCACGGTCATCCCGACGGAAACCACTCGGGCGGTCGTCACGGCGGAAGCCACCGCCGGCCGGACGGTCGTCACGACGGAAACCACCCGACGGGCGGTCGTCACGGTCACGGTTGAAACCACCCGACGGACGGTCGTCACGGCGGAAGCCACCGCCAGCCGGACGGTCGTCACGGTTGAAACCACCCGACGGGCGGTCGTCACGGCGGAAGCCACCGCCGGCCGGACGGTCATCGCGACGGAAACCACCCGACGGGCGGTCGCCGCGGTCACGGTTGAAACCACCCGACGGGCGGTCGTCGCGACGGAAGCCGCCGCGGTCGCCGCCACGGTCGTCACGGTCACGGCCGTAGCCGCCGCCGGCCGGACGGTCGTCACG
>NZ_JBHTWX010000150.1:0-17898 GCF_042792155.1 Kitasatospora sp. NPDC056651
GCCCCCGCACCCGACCCGGACACCGGTCCGGTGCGGACGCCGTGTCGCGGTCCCTCACAGGAGGCCGTCGCGTTGGGCCTGGTGGACGGTGGGGACGGTGGCGGTGAAGCCGAGGCTGCGCAGGAGGGTGCCGTCGGTGCGGCCCGTCCAGGGGTCGGTGAGCGGTTCGGCGGAGCACTCGTAGGGGGCGCCGACGATCCGGGCGATCTCGTGGACGGTGGTGGGGGCCTCGTCGACGACGTTGACGGTGTGTCCGTCGAGTGCGCCGGTGAGGGCGAGCCGTACGGCGGTGGCGATGTCACGGTGGTGGACGAGGCTGAGGGCCCGGGCGGGGTGCCACTTCCAGTTCGCCAGGAGGCCGGGGGCCGATTCGAGGTGGCCGTCCTGGTCGCCGTAGACGAAGCCGAGGCGCAGGATGCTCCAGTTCAGGCCGCTGGCCCTGAGGTCGGCTTCGGCCAGGAGCTTGCTGGCCGGGTAGGGGGCGTCGGCGGTGGCGGGGTCGTCCTCGCGGGCGGGCCGGTTCAGTCCGGGGCCGTAGACGAGGCTGGTGCTGGCCATCGTGACGCGTGCCCGCGGGGCCTGGGCCCTGGTGGCGGCGATGAGGTTGCGGGTGCCTTCGACGTTGGTGCGGTGGACGGCGTCGGCGTCCTGGGCGCGGAAGAGGGCGGCCAGGTGCACGACGTCGGTGACGCCGTCGAGCGCGCCGTCGAGGGAGGCGGCGTCCAGGATGTCGCCCTCGACGGGGGTGACCCCTTCGGGGACGCTCCTGCCGGGCCGGACGAGGGCGCGGCAGTCGAGGCCGGCTTCGATCAGGCGGGGCAGGAGGCGGGTGCCGACCAGGCCGGTGGCGCCGGTGACGAGGATCGTCATGTGAGGTGTGTCCCCTGTTTGAGAAGGAGTGAGAGTCGTTCGGTGGCCTCGCGCAGTACGCGGGAGACCAGGGCCTGCTCCTCCTCGCTCACGCCGTCGAAGGCGACGGAGAGGATGCGGGCGATGGGATCGGGCAGCCGTTCCCACAGTTCGTTGCCCGCCTCGGTCAGGCGCAGCGTCTTCTGCCGCAGGTCGCCGGGGTCGGGTACCTGTTCCACGAGTCCCTTGCGGACCAGTGCGGCGACGACGCCGGTCATCGTGGCGCGTTCGATGCGCAGGAGTTGGGCGAGGTCGCGCTGCTTGCCGGGGCCGCCGTGGGTCAGGTGGTGGAGCACGTACCACTGGGTCGGGCCGAGGTCGTAGGGGCGCAGGACCGACTCCAGGACCGCCTGGCTCGTCTGGTGGTACCGCTTCGCCCAGGCACCCGTGGATTCGTGCTGTTCACGCGTTTCTTTGCTAGCCACCTGACAAATATTGCTAGGCGGCTAGCGAAGTGTCAACGGGCGGACGGTTCGCGGAGGATGAGATGGCATCAGGTTTCGCAAATGGATCTCTAGACACAACTGGTTTGTCATGCAAACCTGATGGGCGTGACGACACATCATGTTCCGTCCCCGAGCGACCCCCGCAAACTCCTGGCGATGAAGCAGGCCTTGGTCCGCCACGTCCGCCGCGAGCAGCGCGGTGCCTGGTTCGCGCTCCTCGTCTTCGCCGCCGTGCGCTTCGCCAACGCGCCGGTGGTCCGCTACGGCCAGGGCGACCACAACGGCGACCTGCCGCCGGCCATGTGGTACTGGCCGGTGGCGCTGCTGCTCGCCTACGGCGCGATCACCTGGTTCTACGTGCGACGATCCGCGCGCGTCGGCCTGGGCATCCGGGTCGGGCCGTACCTGGTGCTGGGCATCGCCCTGGTGGTGTTCATCACCGGCTACGTGGTGTGGGAGGCCCGGCACCCGGGGTTCCTCGGCGATCTGCGCGGGCCGTCGCCCTTCGCCCCGTTCTTCGACACGGTGCTGAGCCCGGCCGGCACGATCGGCCTGGCGCTGCTGCTGCTCGCCCGGATCGAGCGCAGCTGGGCGCTCCTCGCCATCGCCTGCGGGTACCTTGGCGCCATGCTCAGTACCACCGATCTTTCCGACCGTTCACCGTGGGGCTTCCCGGGCATCCTGCTCGAAGGAGGTGTGCTGCTGCTCGGCGGCGTGGGCCTCGCTCTGCTGCCACGGCTCAAGGGGCGGCAGGCCGCATGACCGAACACCCCACCAGCAGCCTCGACGACGTCGTGCACCAGCGCGTCCGCCTTGGCATTCTCGCCGTGACCAAGGAAGCCCGGCGGGTGGAGTTCACGTTCCTGCGCACCTCGCTCGGTCTGACGGGCGGCAACCTCTCCCAGCACCTCGGGGTGCTGGAGAAGGCGGGGCTGGTCACGATCGACAAGGGCTACGAGGGCAAGCGCGCCCGCACCTGGATCCAGCTCACCAGGGACGGCCGGAAGGCCCTGGAGGACGAGATCGCGACGCTCAAGGCCCTGATCGATCAGCTGGAGGGGGCGGAGGAGGACACGGACCCCGGCTGAGCCGTTCACCCGATGTCGTAGCGCACCGGCACTTCGCACCCGCACCCGCGTCAGCGCCCCTCGCCCGACCAGGCGAGGGGCGCTGTGGCGTGGGGCCGCCGGACGGCTACGGCCAGGGGTATCCCACCTGCTCGGGGTTGTAGCCTCCGCAGAGCTCGGCGGTGGCCCGGGGATCGCCCGTGGTCAGCTGCGCCAGGAGACGCTCGGCCTGCTCCGGCGGGGCGTCCGCGGAGATCGGGAGGGGCATCTGGAACTGGGCGTAGGGCAGATCCGTCCCGTCCCGGCCGGGGGGATGCCTCAGGACGATCTCGATCCGGTCGGGTTGGTCGCGCCAGGTCCAGACGGCCTCCAACTCGCACCCCCACCTGGCGAGCCAGTCCTCGCGCTCCCTCAGCCCCGCTTCGAGCAGCGTCGCGACTACTGCCGCCGGCCACTCCCAGTCGCGGTCCTCCTCGGCGCGCAGGACCTCGGCGTCGTACTGGTCCGCGGCGAAGCGGAGTTCCGGCAGATGGAGGTCCGGACGGGTCGCGTCGCGCCAGCCCGCCCAGACGACCTGCTCCCCGTCCCGTCCGACCGTCACGTACAGGGCGCCGCAGCACGTCTCGAAGCCGCACCCGGATCGGGCGAGCCGAACCTCGTGGGGCGTCGCCGTGGCGCGCAACGGCCCGCCCCGGGCCAGCAGGTACCGGATGCTCGACGCCACGTACCGGACATCGAAGTCCTCGGACCTGGAGGGTATGCCGGCCAGCAGATCGCGGCCGTTGACGATCGGGCGGACCTCCAGGCCGGGCCCGTCGGGTGGTGGGCGGCGGATCGTCAGGTCGAGGATGTCGGGTTCCATGGCCACCGGCCCATGATTGCGGAGAAGGCCGCGACTGTCAGGTGGATTTCGCGGCGGCCTGAGCTCAGGGCGGCGGCCGGGGCGGTGGGAGGCCGTCCGACCACGGCGGCACCGCCGACGCGGACGTCGACGCCCTGGCCACCCTGGTCGTGGACACCCTGCTGCGGGGGTTCGGGGGCGAGCCCGGGCGGGCCTCCGCCGGACTCCGAGGCCCGCGGTTCCGATAGGCAAGTCCCGACTTGCCTATCCGCCAGGCACCTCGCCGGCCCGCGACCGGCCCGCGACCGGACCGGGCCCGCCACGGGCGGCGACACGGTTCCGGCGGCCGGATCGATCGCGCAGCGCCCGCCGGGGCTCGGGACCAGACACGAGCGTGGCCGGGGGTCCAGTACTGGTAGGAGCCCGTGATCGGGTGATCCGAGTTCGTCCGCCGCAGCGGGCGGTCGTTGGCCCTGCGCAACGGTGACAGGCTTTCGCAGAAACGCAGGGCCGGAAGCACGGTTGTATCGGCAGCGGTCAGGCAGACGATCTACAAGGTTCCGGCATCCGGCCAGAGGGACCAGTGGGTGTTCGCCTGGAGCGTCGGTCGGTACCGGGTCGGGTCCCCGGTGTCCAAGACCTCGGCGATCATCTGGAACGTCTCGTGCCCGCTGGGCATGACATTCCAGAAGTCCTCCGGTTGGTTCCACTCGTCAAGTCGCATCAGCTCCGGCAGGTCGGAGGGAATGCCGGCCCGCAGCTCCGTCTCGTCGGCCAGCAGGAGCCTCCTGTTCGTTGGCGCGAGCAGGCGGAACACATCCTGCAGAGGGGTGTTGGCATCGGCGTCTACCGTCAGCGCGATGCCGCGGACGACCGCCGGGACCCCTCCCGCATAGACCTCGGCGCCGTCGGGATCGATCTCCTCCATGTTGTCCACCCGTGCCAGGAAGTCGCCGAACCCGGGCTCGCCGCGCGTCAGACAGTTGCCGAAGCAGTGCATGACGTCGATGAGGTTGCCGCCGCGCGGGCTGTAACCCAGCAGTTCGACGACCACGGCCCAGCGTATGCTGTCGCCGAGCAAGTGGATCCGCGCATCGACCGGGTAGTAGTAGCCATTGTCGAGATCAGGGAACTCTCCCTTGTCCGCGCAGAGATCGAACTGTCCGAGGATCGACGAGGTTGTCATCACGGTCTCCAGGCTAGGACCGGGCGCTCGGCCACTTCCTGGCGGGAGTCTGCTGCCTGGTGGCGGCGGCTGACGACTCACTTGGTGTGCTCTCCGGGGCGTACTTCTTCCAGGTTGTTTTCTTCGGGGTGAAGTAGGTTCTGGCCCAGGTTGTGTGACCAGTGACGGTCCGTAGGCGCCGGGGCTGACAGCTACCGCAGGACGACAAGAGGTTCCGGTCTCGGCATGCTGAACATCGGGCCGCGTGGGACACATAAGGCTCGGTGTCGGAGAGGTCCCCGTAGCCTCGGCGGGTGATCGGCGACCGGCCCTCCGATTGCCTCGGCGCCACTGAACTCCCCGACCAGTCATGCAAGAGCCAACGAATCGGTCGGCGACATGGGTACAGTCAGGATCTGCGATGGCACCACGCCAACTCCGGGTCTGCCATCGGCTCGTGATGCGTTCGCCCGAGGAACACCACGTCCAGGCGCTCCACCTGCACCCGGAGTTCTCCGGCGGCCCTTGGCGGAAGCATGAACAGAACGTCTTGCAGTTTGTCCCGGGCCCAGCCCTCACCGCAGCAGGGGCAGGTGAACTCGGCCTCCCACCGCCTCCATCGGCGCTTGGTGCCGTGGACGCGCACAGACCACACGCTCAGCGCCACCACCACGATGCCCGGAGACAACCGCTCCCGTTCGAGCACACGGACGGCGGCATTCGCCGCTCCCGACAGACCTGGGACATCGCGATACCGCACCCAGGGTCCTCCCCAGCCGCGTTCCCGCGACCGAAGCGAAGCTGGTGTTCTACGAGGGAGCGGATGGTGCCGTGGTCGATGGCGATGCTCGTGAGCCGCTGGCCGGCCTGGCGGCGGGCGTGAACCGTCCCGGGGCGGGTTCGGGCCTGCACCCGTGAAGGCCCGGACCCGCGATCGAGGGCGTCATACAGCACGATCTGGTTCGCGCGACGGTTGAGGATCCACGGCACGCGATGCCCACGTGGCGTCCCGGCTCCCCCCGGACATGTACGCGCCGAATGCGGAGGTGTCGAGATCCTTGAGGGACTCCAGTATCAGCGTGGCGATCGCGAAGCGAGGATCGCGGCGATCGGCGGCCTCGGGAACGGCGATGACCGTCATCTGGGCTGACACGCCGGCGAGGACGCCGTTGAGCGAGTCCTCGATCACGACGCATTCGTCGGGTGACGCGCCGAGGGCGGCGGCTGCGCGGAGGTAGGCGCCCGGGTGGGGTTTGCCGTGTTCGTCGTCTTCGGCCGAGAACACGGCATCGAAAGATCGGTCAAGGCCGGTGCTCGCGAGTGCGTGCCGAATCACCGACTCCGGCGAGGACGACACGACGGCCATCGCCCTCGATGTACGCGCGCACGCCGCGACGGCGTGTTCGGCGCCGGGTTTCAGCGCCACTCCCTCCAACCTGCGGCACACGGCGGCCACGATCTGCTGCTCGACGTCGTCGGGGTCGGCTCGCATGGTGGCCCGATCGAACCAGTAGGCCACCATGTCCCTTTGCCGCAGCCCGCGCGTCGCCGCCTGCATCTCCGTTGTGAGGTGCAGGCCGAGCGGACCGAACACTTCACGCTTTGCCGCGTCCCAGATCGGCTCGGAGTCGATCAGAAGGCCGTCCAGGTCGAAGAGGACAGTCGGTTGCATCGGTTGCTCTTTCGTTGGCGATCACGCGAGGACGAGACGATTCTCTGCCCCGCCGTGCGTATGCAGATGGTGCCGTGGTCGATGACGATGCTGATGAGCCGTCGGCCGGCCCGGCGGCGAGGGTGAACCGTCCCAAGGTGGGCTCGTCGGCCCAACCCTGGTCGGCCGGCCGCTTCATCCTCGATCGGACTCCTTCCACAGTAGCCGGAACCGGCTCCGGTCCGAGTACGGCAGCGATCTCCTGACGGGGCATCACCGGCTTTCCGTCGGGTGCTTGTTCGGTGGGCGCGACCACCGGCCCTGGCGGGACCGTGTTCGTCATCCCCCGCCCCGGCTACGTCAGGGTCATCACCTCCGACCGGCGACCTCCTGCGGACAAGGACACCCCGGTCACCCTGGACCAGCTCCAAGCCGCTGTGGACGACGCGCTCGGCCGCCACGTCGAGCTGCGCGCCGCGCGCCGGCCCACCTGCTCGACTGCTACCACGCCGAACGCCACACCGCTGGTGCGCATGTGCTGGCCAACACCCAGGCCCAGGTGCTGCTCGGCGATGTCGGCGATGTCGGTGATATCGGCGATCGGCTCGGGCCGATCGCCGACCTGCTCACCCGCGTCGCCGGCCACCCTGCGGGAAACCGCGCCCTCGCCGAGACCATCACCGGACTGGACACCCGCTACGAGATGCGCCCCGACTCCGACCACCCCTGGCTGGGCCGCCTGGCGCCCGACCTCGCCTTGACCACGGGCAACAGCCCCACGCGCCTGGCCGGGTTGCTCTCTTCGGGACGCGGCCTGCTGCTCGACCTGACCGCAGGCGGCGCCGTCCGCGAGTCGGCCGCAGGATGGGCGGACCGCGTGGACATCGTCACCGCGACATGCCCCGACCACCCCGAACTCCACGCCGTCCTCCTGCGGCCGGCCGGACACACCGCCTGGCTGCACGTCGCCGGTCACGACCACGCCGACGGGCTCCACCAGGCGCTGCACCACTGGCACGGTCCGGCGGCACCGTCCGACGCCGCGTTCGCGGAGTCGTCCCGCCGGCGAGCCGGGTGCTGCCACCGTCGCGTGCGGTCGGAGGATCGGAAGGGGGTGGGATCAGAGCGCCCCTGACCCGGGTCGGCTACCGATGCGAGGCCGTCCGGGAGGACGGTTTCCCCGCCCCGCCCGCGTCCTGGTGCTCCGCCGCCGCGGGGGTGGCCACGGGACCGGTCCGGGTGTGCGTGGTGCGGAGCAGGGTGGCGATGAGGACGGCCGCCCCGGCCATCAGGACGGCGCTGACCATCGAGGCGATTCGGGCCTCCTGGGCGAAGGCGTCGAAGGCCGCGTCCCGCAGGGAGTCGGCGGTGCCCTTCGGGAGGGTGGCGGCCGTCTCGACCGCGCCGCCCAGGGTGCTCTTCGCCGCTTCCAGCACGTCGGACGTGAGGCCGCCGGGAGCCGTGGCGGCCAGTTCGGAACGGTAGACCGCGGTGCCGACGCTGCCCAGGATCGCGATGCCCAGGGCGCCGCCGAACTCGGCCGAGGTCTCGGCCAGGGCGGAGGCCGCCCCGGCCCGTTGTGGTGGCGCGGCGGAGAGGATCACCTCGGTGACGACGGCGGAGACGGCGCCGACGCCGATCGAGACGACGGCCATGCCGCCGACGAGGTGGACGATTCCCGAACCGGCCCGGAGCAGGGCGAGCAGGACGTAGCCGGCGGTCGCCACGAGCAGCCCGGCGGCGACCACGTTGTGCTTGCCGACGCGGGGGGCGGCCGCGGTGGCCAGCGCGATGCCCAGGGGCATCACGAGGAAGGTGGGCAGGGACCACAGGGCCGACTCCAACGCCCCCATACCGAGGACGAGTTGCATGAACTGCCAGTTGAACAGGCTGAAGCCGACCAGCCCGAACGTCGCCAGCGCGTCGATGAGCAGGGGCACGGTGAACCGGCGGCTGCGGAACAGCCTCGTGTCGATCATCGGGCTCGCGGCCCGGTGCTGGCGGAGCAGGAACGCCGCGCCCACGGCGAGTCCGGCGACGCAGCACGCCAGGGGGATCCACCCGAAGCCGTGTTCCGCCGTGGACTTGATGCCGTAGATGACGCTGAGCACGGCCACGAGGGACATCGCGGCGCCGGGCAGGTCGAAGCGGCCCGGCTCGGGGTCGCGGTGTTCGGTGAGCAGCAGTGGGCCGAGGACCAGGAGCAGGACCATCACCGGCACGTTGATCAGGAAGACCGATCCCCACCAGAAGTGCTCCAGGAGCAGGCCGCCGATGATCGGGCCGAGCACGGCGCCGCCGGCGAATCCGGCGGTCCAGATGCCGACCGCGGTGGCTCGCTGCGCGGCGTCGTGGAACGTGCTCCGGATCAGGGAGAGGGTGGACGGTGCCAGGGTGGCTCCGGCGATGCCCAGGAGCATCCGGGCCGCGATGAGCGTCCCGGGGCTGGTCGAGCAGGCCGCGAGGACCGAGGTGACGCCGAAGGCAGCGGCGCCCGCGAGCAGCACCCGCCGCCGCCCGAAGCGGTCGCCGAGCGTGCCCATGGTGATGAGCAGGCCGGCGAGGAGGAACCCGTAGGAGTCCATGATCCACAGTTGCTCGGAGCCGCTCGGACCGAGGTCGGCCGCCAGGGAGGGGAGGGTGATGAACATGACGGACATGTCCATGGACGCGAGCAGGCAGGGCAGCACCAGGACGGCCAGGCCGACCCACTCCCTGCGTCCGGCTCTTCCTTCTGGTGCGGTCATAGGCCTTCTCCCGGTCCCTGCGAGGTCCGGAGACGGGTGATGACCGCTCCGGATGCGTACGACGTACGCGCTGACGGCATGCAGAGTACGCACGCCGGAGAAGATGCGGCAATGTCTTTTTCACCTGCGAGTTTGAAGCAGAACCGGAGCGCCTCGTGCTGACGGGATAGAATTTCGTCACAACATCAGTGGTGTGACGAAAAGGAGCGTGCCGATGTCCGCGCAGCCGACATGCGCGTCGTGCGGAAGGGTGCTGGAGCCCGCGGAGCGGGGGCGGCCGAGGATCTACTGTTCCCGTGCGTGCCAGGCGAGGGTCTACCGGACGCGCAGGGCCGAGGCGCCGGTCCGTGCCCCGGAGAAGGACGACGGCACGCGGCAGCTCACCGTCGAGCGCATCGTGCGGGCCGGGATCGTCATCGCGGACGCGGAGGGGCTCGACGCGCTGTCCATGCGCCGGGCCGCCACGGAACTCGGCACCGGCGCGATGTCCCTGTACCGGCACGTGGCGTCCAAGGACGACCTGGTGACCCTGATGGTGGAAGCCGCGCTGGCCGAGATCCCGTTGCCCGACTCGCCCCCGCGGAACTGGCGTCACGGCCTCGAACGCGCCGCGCAGCGTGACTGGGACCTGTACCACCGCCACCCGTGGATCCTGCCGAGGGTCATGATGACGACCCGTGCGTACTTCAGCCCGGCACTCGCGGCGGACAGCGAGAGCGCCTTCTCCTCGTTCGACGGGCTCGACCTCGAACCGGCCGATGCCTTCCGGTACATGTTCATGTTCGCCTCCTACGTGCAGGGTGTGGCACTGATCCTGGTGAGCGACGCGGAGGCGGAGCGGCAGTCGAGGACCGCCACGGGGGAGGGGGCGAAGACCCCGGACGGCGCGCAGGACCCGCTGTACGAACCCGGGGCGTATCCCCGGCTGGCCCGCGCCATGCGCGCGGGCGCCGATCCCTGGGACCTCGACGCCCTGTTCGCCACAGGTCTCTCCGGTGTCCTGGACGGCATCGCGGCCGACCTCGCGCGACGGCACACCGGCGGCGCCTGAGCCGCGCCCGGGGGAGTCGCCGGCCCAAGGCCCGTTTCGTCGCCGGAAGTTGACCGCGGGGCCGCCGGGCTGCTGGGCCGCGGGGGCCGTGGGGTCGGGCCCGGGCCCGGGGTGAAATATGCGAATGCGGCAGGGGAACCCCGTCCCTATGATGGCCCGATGCCGATCAAGCAGCTCCAAGTCACCTTCGACTGCGCCGAACCGCAGCGCGTCGCCCGCTTCTGGTCCGAGGCGCTGGGATACACCGGGCCGCAGCTGCCGGAGGGGTACGCCACCTGGGAGGACTTCGACCGCGAGCGGCCCGCCGACTACGAGAGCCCGGAATGGGCGGCCTGCGCCGACCCCGACGGCGTGGGCCCGCGGCTGTACTTCCAGCGCGTTCCCGAGGGCAAGGTCGTCAAGAACCGGGTGCACCTCGACGTGCGGGCCGGCGCCGGGCTCGTGGGCGAGGAGCGGGTGGCCGTACTGGAGGCCGAGTGCGCGCGGCTGGTCGCGCTCGGCGGGGTGCGGCTGTACCTGCAGCGCGCCGACGGCGTCAACGAGTCGTGCCTGACGATGCAGGACGTCGAGGGCAACGAGTTCTGCCTCGACTGACGACGCCGGGCCGACGACCAGTTCCCGGGGAGGAACACCGGATCCATGACCACGCTCTCACTGCCCGTCAGCACCGAACGGCTCCTGCTGCGCCCGTTCACGCCGGACGACCTCGACGACCTGCACGCGTATCAGGGCCTCTCCGAAGTCGCCCGCTACCTGTACCGGCCGCCGCTCACCCGTGACCAGTGCGTACAGAGCCTGACCCGGCGCGCGGCCGGCACCGCGTGGGCCGAGGACGGAGACAGCCTCTGCCTCGCCGTCTGCCCGGTCGGCGAGGCGAAGGCCGTCGATGAGGCGAAGGTCGTCGGCGAGGTCGTCCTGAAGCTCGCGAGCGCGCGGTCGCGCCAGGTCGAGATCGGCTGGATCTTCAACCCGGCCTACGGCGGCCGGGGTTACGCGACCGAGGCGGCGCGTGCGATCGCCGGGCTGGCCTTCGCCGAGCTGGGCGCCCACCGGCTCTTCGCCCGCCTGGACGCGCTCAACACCGGATCGGCACGGGTCTGCGAGCGTCTCGGCATGCGCCGGGAGGCGCACCTCGTCGAGAGCGACCTCGACGGCGAGCGCTGGGGCAGCGAGTACGTCTACGCGACGCTCGCCCGGGAGTGGAAGGCCGATCGGGCCTGATCGAACGGCCCCGGCCGTGCGGGCTCGGTTCGCGTCGGCCTCGGCGTCATGACGGACGAACGGTGGCACCCGACCTCGGGGGGTCGGGTTCTCGTCCCGCACGCGCCCGACCGTGCCCTCGTCCACGACGTCGTCTACGACGAACCGACCCGAGGGCGGATCCGGGACTCCTCGCGGCAGGAGCTCAAGCGGGTCGTCGAGGCCCTCGCCGAACGGGGGGCCGAGGGCGTGATCCTCGGGTGCACCGAGATCCCGCTGATGATCGGCTCGGCCGACACCCGGGTGCCGCTCTTCGACACCACCCGCCTGCACGTCGAACTGGCACTGGCCCCATAGGGCACGGCGCACGGCGACACCTCCCGCACCGGTGCTGCCTCGGGATCGGCAGCAGCATGCGGAGGCATCATCGCGGTTCCCAGTCCCACGGGGCCGGGCGGGCGCCGCGCGGGCAGGCGGCTTCACGGAGGGCCGGTCGCCGCCGCAGCCGCCTCGACGAACAGGACGGTACTCAGCCGATGGCGGGGCTGCGGCGTTCGATCAGCACGACGTCGCGCCACACGCCGTGGTGGCGGGCGATACGTTCGCGGGTGCCGACCACCCGGAACCCGGCCCCGGCGTGCAGGGCGAGGCTGGCGGTGTTCTCCGGGAACACTCCGGACTGGACGGTCCAGATTCCGGCCCGCTCGGTGGAGGCGATCAGCGCCGCCAGCAGCCGGCCGGCGACGCCCCGGCCGCAGGCGTCGGGGTGGACGTAGACGGAGTGCTCGACCACCCCCGCGTAGGCGGGCCGGGCGGAGACCGCGCTCACGGCGGCCCAGCCCAGGACCCGGCCGTCCCGGTCGAGGGCGACGTGGCGGTGCGCCGGCAGCCGGGAGGCGTTGAACTGCTCCCAGGTCGGCGTGGCGGTCTCGAAGGTGGCGTTGCCCTCCTCGATGCCCGCCTGGTAGATCGCCAGGACCTGCTCGGCGTGCTCGTGCCCCATCGGGGCGAGGGTGGTGGCGGTGTGCGGCATCCTGGGTTCCTTCGGCCGGCGGGTCAGCGGCCGAGGTCGAGCAGGGCGGCCATGGCGGCCACCACGGACGGCTCCACCCGGTAGTACACCCAGGTCCCGCGCCGCTCGCTGGTCAGCAGTCCGGCCTCGCGCAGCTTCTTCAGGTGGTGCGAGACGGTCGGCTGGGACACCCCGACGTCCTGGATGTCGCACACGCACGCCTCCGCGCCCTCGTGTGAGGCGACCTTCGAGAACAGCCGCAGCCGCACCGGGTCCGACAGTGCCTTGAACATCGCCGCCATCCTCACCGCGTCCGCCTCGGACAGCTCCGCCGAGGTCAGTGGCGGGCAGCACGGTACGGCCTCGGGCTCAAGCACCGACAGCTCCAGATTCGACATGTGTCTATGTTGACACCTGTCGAATCGAGGTGGCAAGGTCGACACCGTCAACACATCGACGTTTGTCGAATCAGTCGGGTCGGCGAGGCCGCACCCGCACACCTCCCACACCTCGCACACCCGATCGTCCCGAAGGGGAGAGGACCACCATGAACCCCGGAACCGACCTGCCCGTCCTCGTCATCGGCGCAGGCCCGATCGGCCTGGCCGCCGCCGCCCACCTCACCGGGCGCGGCCTGCCCGCCCTGGTCCTCGAAGCCGGGCCCGCCGCCGGCGCCTCGGTGCGCGAGTGGGGGCACGTGCGGCTGTTCTCCACCTGGGCCGAACTCGTCGACCCCGCCGCCGAGAAGCTGCTCGCCCCCACCGGCTGGACCCGCCCCGACCCCACCGCCTACCCCACCGGCGCCGACTGGGCCGAGCGGTACCTCCAGCCGCTCGCCGACGCGCTCGGCGACACGGTCCGCTACGGTGCCCGCGTCACCGGCGTCGCCCGCGCCGGCCGTGACCGCGTCGTCGACTCCGGCCGCGAGGACCAGCCCTTCACCGTCCACGTCGAGCACGCCGACGGCCGCGAGGAGCGGATCACCGCCGCCGCGGTCATCGACGCCTCCGGCACCTGGAACACCCCCGGCCCCCTCGGCGCCGACGGTCTGCCCGCCCTCGGCGAGAAGGCCCACGCCGGCCGCATCTCCTACCGCGTCCCCGACCTGGCGGACCCCGCCGTCCGCGCCCGCCACGCCGGCAGGCGCACCGCCGTCGTCGGCTCCGGCGCCTCCGCCTTCACCGCCCTGGCCGCCCTCGCCGACCTCGCGGAGACCGAGCCCGGCACCCACGCCGTGTGGATCCTGCGCCGTGGCATCGGCGGCTCCACCTTCGGCGGCGGCACCGCCGACCAGCTCCCCGCCCGCGGCGCCCTCGGACTCGCCGCCAGGGCCGCCGTCGAAGGCGGCCACGCCACCGCGCTGACCGGCTTCCGCACCACCGCCGTCGAGCGGCACGGCGACAAGCTCGCCCTCGTCGGCGATGACGGCCACCGCGCCGACGACCTCGACGAGATCATCGTCCTCACCGGCCTGCGGCCCGACCTGTCGTTCCTGACCGAGCTGCGCCTCGGCCTGGACGAGCGCCTCCAGGCTCCGGCCGGCCTGGCCCCGCTGATCGACCCCAACCAGCACTCCTGCGGCACCGTCTACCCGCACGGCGTCGGCGAACTGTCCCACCCCGAGCAGGGCGTCCACCTCGTCGGCATGAAGTCCTACGGCCGCGCCCCGACGTTCCTCGCCATGACCGGCTACGAGCAGGTCCGCTCCATCGCCGCCCATCTCGCCGGCGACCACGACGCCGCCCGGCGCGTCGAACTCACCCTCCCCGAGACGGGCGTCTGCGGCGGCGCGGGCCTCTTCGACCAGCCCGACACCCAGGAGAGCGGCGGCTGTTGCGCCGCACCCGTCGCAGCTCCTGTCCCCGCCGCCGTCCCCGTGGTCATCGGACTGACCGCCCCGACCGGCCAGGCCCCGGCCGCCGGCGGCTGCTGCTGACCCGTCGCGGCCGCGCGCGGTGGCCTGGGTCTTGCTCGGAGAGGGCATCTCGTGTCAGGGCGGCTTCCTCGGGCGCTGGTGCGGCAGCGGCCGGTTCCCGTGGATCACGGCGATCGCCGCCCGCCGCAACGCCCCCTGCTCCCGGCTCGGGTGAGCGGCTCGCCGGCCCGGGGTATGCGGTGCGGTGTCCCACGTCGGCATACAATGGACTGCATGGTCCATTCCGAGGGAGGCGTCGTGGGCAAGGAGCTGACGGCGAAGGGACGGGCGACCCGTGGCCGCATCGTCGAGGGCGCGGCGCTGGTGCTGCGCGAGAAGGGCATCGAGCAGACCACCCTGGACGAGGTGATGGCTCGCACCCGCACCAGCAAGAGCCAGCTGTTCCACTACTTCCCCGGCGGCAAGGAGGACCTGCTGCTCGCGGTGGCCCGGTTCGAGGCCGAGCAGGTCCTGGAGGACCAGCAGCCTCACCTGGGCTGCCTGGACTCGTGGGAGGCCTGGCAGCAGTGGCGGGACGTGATGATCAGGCGTTACGAGGAGCAGGGCGACCGGTGTCCGCTCGGGTCGCTCTCACTCCACCTGGGCCGAAGCACGCCCGGGGCGCGGGCGATCGTGGTGGAACTGCTGCATCGCTGGCAGGAGTACCTGGCGGTGGGCATCCGTGCCCTGCAGGCGGCCGGCCACCTGCCCCGAGAGGTGGATGTGGAGGAACGGGCGGCGGCACTGCTGGCGGCGATCCAAGGCGGGGTGACGATCCTTCAGTCAACCGGGCAGGCCTACCACCTGCGGGTCGCACTCGACCACGCGATCGGTGACCTGCACCGCTTGGCCGACCAGCGGCCGGTGGCGATCACGGCCCGCTGACCTGCGACCCGGGGAACGCCCACGAGCGCCGCCACCGGTGGGCGGTCATGGCGGGAGCAGGAGTAGGAGCAGGAGCAGGGCAGGAGCTTGGCGACGGTCCGGTGCGGGGCGGGGTCCACGTGGGCGGGCCTTCGCCGCGTCCGCGAGCGGGTACCGGGCGCCGGTCCTCGGCGTGACCGTGCGGGCGGCGACCAGATCGACCGCTTCGCCCGCGTGCGTGCGACGGCAAGTCCGTTCCCAGGGGGCCGTTCGGGGCAGTCCCGCCGCAGTTCGTCCGGTGGCGCGGCGCCTTGCGGGCACGTTCCCGCCGGGGAGGGAGCCGGGTGGAGCGGAGGGCGGACAGGGCTGCCGGGCGGCCGTCGCCATATTTTGGACTTGCAAGTCCAATTTTGTTTCCGCAGCCTGGCACTGCGCCCGGAACGATCCGGGCGCGGCGGGCGGGCCGGAGGGGGTGCGGCGCGCCGGCCCCACGCGGGAAAACGGCAAGGAGTACAGGCATATGGCCGGACGGCTTGAGGGCAAGACGGCGCTGGTGACCGGCGCGACCAGCAACATCGGACGCGCGATCGCGGAGGCGTTCGCACGGCAGGGCGCACACGTGGTGGTCTCCGGACGCAGCGAGGAGCGCGGCGCCGAGGTCGTGGGGCGGATCCGGTCCCACGGCGGGCGCGCGCAGTTCGTGAAGGCGGATCTGGACGGCAGCCCGGAGGCCTCGCGCGCACTGGCGAAGGACGCCGAGTCCGCGCTCGGCGGGCGGATCGACATCCTGGTCAACAACGCCGGCATCTACCCCGGCGGCGGCACGTCCGCGATCGACGAGAAGACCTTCGACCAGGTCTACGGCGTGAACGTGAAGGCGGCGTTCTTCCTGACGGCCGCTGTCGCACCGTCCATGGTCGAGGCAGGCAGCGGAGTGATCATCAATCTGGGGTCGTGGATCGCCCGGCTCGGCATTCCGAGCGCGCTGTACAGCTCCACCAAGGGCGCGGTGGAGACCCTCACGCGGGCCTGGGCCGCCGAGTACGGGCCGCAGGGGGTCCGTGTCAATGCCATCTCGCCCGGCGTGGTGCACGAGAAGGTGCCGGGTGAGGTCCGCCCGGGCGAGGTGATGATGAACGGGACCCCCGCTGGGCGGATGGGCCACCCCGCCGATGTTGCCGAGGCGGCGGTCTACCTCGCCAGTGACGAGTCCGCGTTCGTCCACGGCATCGTCCTGGACGTCGACGGTGGCCGTACCACCGTCGCGGTGGTCGCCCGTTAGGTGTGTCGACCCGCAGCGTTGTCGACTCGCCTGATCGGTGGGAGGCCTCCGAGCGCGGTGTGGCGATGACGGCGGCAGCCGTTCCAGGGCGACGCCGTTTCCGTGGGTCTGCCTGATGTGACGGCATTTCAGATTCCTGGGGCGAGGCCGGAGTTCGGGGGAGCGGAGGCGGGCGCGGCCTTCGGGTGATCATGAGGTGTCGAGTCCCTGATCACCGTGACGGAAGACCGTGCCCGCACGCTCGTCGTCGCCCACCCCGGCCGTCTCCGGATTCCGACTGAGACCCGCAGGCCTTGTTGTCGGCCGGCACTGCTCTGTCCTCTTTCACCTGGGTCTCCGGGAGCGGGTTCGCCCGTCGTGGCCCCATGGAATGACCGGCGCGTGGACCTTATCGAGGGGCCACGAGAGCCCTAGTCTGGAGGGACCGGCACACACCAGGAGAAGCGCATGTCCGCACGCCTCAACGAGTACGGCCAGCCCGTCGGCCACCCGCTGCCCGAGTGGACGGCGCGTCCCGCGCCCGCCCGGGTCACCCTGGAGGGCCGCCTCTGCCAGGTGGAGCCCCTGGACGCGGACCGCCACGCCGACGACCTGCACGCCGCCTACGCCCTGGCGGCGGACGGCGCGGACTGGACCTACATGGTGACCGGCCCCTTCGAGTCCGCGGCCGACTACCGCGCCTACGTGACGGAGGTGGCGCAGTCGGACGACCCCCTGCACTACGCGGTCGTCGACTCGCGCACCGGCAAGGCCGTGGGCACCCTCGCCCTGATGCGCCAGGAGCCGGAAGACGGCGTCGTCGAGGTCGGCAGCGTGACCTTCTCGCCGTTGCTGAAGCGGACCCCGGTGTCCACCGAGGCCCAGTTCCTGCTGATGTCCTACGTCTTCGACGAGCTCGGCTACCGCCGCTACGAGTGGAAGTGCGACAGCCTCAACGCGCCCTCGCGCAACGCGGCCCTGCGGCTGGGCTTCACCTTCGAGGGGATCTTCCGCCAGGCCATGGTCTACAAGGGCCGCAGCCGCGACACCGCCTGGTTCTCCGTCATCGACTCCGAGTGGCCGCGCGTCGGCAAGGCGCTGCGGGAGTGGCTCTCGCCGGACAACTTCGACGGGGAGGGGCAGCAGAAGCGGCCCCTGTCCGCCGTCCGCGCCGACGTCGAGGAGCCGGGCCGCTGACGGGCGGCATCGACCGCTCGTAGCGCGCCCGCGCTCACACCCCGCCCGCGTACGAAGAAGGAAAGAGCACCACATGACCTCGACCGCCCTGACCATCCGCCCCCTCGCCACGGCCGATCAAGCCCGCTGGCGTGTGCTGTTCCGCCAGTACCGCGAGTTCTACCGGCTGGAGGAGTCCGAGGAGGTGGTCTCCCGCGTCTGGGCCTGGCTGACGGATCCCGCGCACGAGTGCGACGCCCTCGTCGCGGAGGTCGACGGCGCCGTCGTCGGGTTCGCGCACTACCGCCCTGTCCCCTCCCCGTACACCGGGACGACGGGCATCTTCCTGGACGACCTGTTCACCGATCCCGCGGTCCGCGGCCGGGGCGTCGGACGGGCGCTCATCCAGCGGCTGCGAGAACTCGCCGCCGCCGAGGGGCGATCCTTCGTGCAGTGGGTCACCGCGGAGGACAACGACCAGGCCCAGGCGCTGTACAACACCGTCGCGGAGCGCACGAGCTGGGTCACGTACGAGAGCGGGGTCTAGCGAGCAGCCGTCCGGCCGACCGCCGACGGCGTACACCGTCGGCGGC
>NZ_JBHTWX010000151.1:0-5743 GCF_042792155.1 Kitasatospora sp. NPDC056651
TTGTCGCCGCCCCGCGGGCCGGCCCCCCCCCCCCCGCGGGGGGCGCCGGGGGGGGCGGGGCTGCGGGGCGGCGCCCCCCCCGGCGGGCGGGCCCGCCCCCCGGGGGGGCCGGGCCGGGCCCATCCTCGGCACGCCGCCGACCCCCCGCACAACGTGAGAGAAGAAGAAACCAGTGACCGCTGAAAATCGCACCGTGGTCGTCACGGGTATCGGCGCCTTCACGCCGCTGGGCGCCGACGCCGCCAGCACCTGGGAGAACCTGGTCGCCGGCAAGTCCGGTGTGGCTGCCCTGACCGAGGAGTGGGCCGAGGACCTGCCGGTGAAGATCGCCGCCAGGACCGCCGTCGAGCCGGGCGAGATCCTGCCCCGCCCGCTCGCCCGCAAGCTGGACCGCTCGGCCCAGTTCGCGCTGATCGCCGCCCGCGAGGCCTGGGCCGACGCCGGCTTCGAGACCCCCGCCACCGACGAGTCCTCCAAGCTCGCCCCCGAGCGTCTGGGCACCGTCATCGCCTCCGGCATCGGCGGCGTGACCACCCTGCTCGACCAGTACGACGTGCTGAAGGAGAAGGGCGCCCGCAAGGTCTCCCCGCACACCGTCCCGATGCTGATGCCCAACTCCCCGGCGGCCAACGTCGGTCTGGAGGTCGGCGCCCGCGCGGGTGTGCACACCCCCGTCTCCGCCTGTGCCTCCGGCGCCGAGGCGATCGGCTACGCGATCGAGATGATCCGCAGCGGCCGCGCCGACGTCGTGGTGGCCGGCGGCACCGAGGCCGCGGTCCACCCGCTGCCGATCGCCGCGTTCGCCAACATGATGGCGATGTCCAAGAACAACGACCACCCCGAGCGCGCCTCCCGCCCGTACGACAAGGCCCGCGACGGCTTCGTCCTCGGCGAGGGCGCCGGCGTGGTCGTGCTGGAGTCGGTCGAGCACGCCGAGGCGCGCGGCGCCCGGATCTACTGCGAGGCCGTGGGCCAGGGCCTGTCCTCGGACGCCCACCACATCGCCCAGCCCGAGCCGACCGGCGCCGGCGTGGCCCGCGCGCTGGCCGACCTGTTCGAGCGCAACGAGCTGGACAAGGCCGAGATCGTGCACGTCAACGCGCACGCCACCTCGACCCCGCAGGGCGACACCGCGGAGCTGAAGGCGCTGCGCAAGGAGCTCGGCGACGACCTCGACCACATCGCCGTCTCGGCCACCAAGTCGATGACCGGTCACCTGCTGGGCGGTGCCGGCGGCGTCGAGACCGTCGCCACCGTGCTGGCCCTGCACCACCGGGTGGCCCCGCCGACCATCAACGTCGAGAACCTCGACGACGACGTGGACGCGGACATCGTCCGCGAGGCCCGCCCGCTGCCCGCGGGCCGGATCGCGGCGCTGAACAACTCGTTCGGCTTCGGCGGCCACAACGTGGTGCTGGCCTTCCGCACCCGCTGACGCCCATGACGAAGGGGCCGGCGCTCTCGATGAGCGCCGGCCCCTTCCTCGTGTCCGCCCGGCCCGTCAGACCACCTGGTGCAGCCAGCGCACCGGCGCGCCCTCGCCCGCGTACCGGAAGGGCTCCAGCTCGTCGTCCCAGGGCTTGCCGAGCAGCCGGACGATCTCGGCCTCCAGGTCGGCCCCCTCGCTGCGGGCGCGCAGCAGGACGGCCCGCAACCGGTCCTCGGGGATCAGGATGTCTCCGTGGATGCCGGTGACGGCGTGGAAGATGCCGAGCGAGGGCGTGCTGCTGTACCGCTCCCCCTCCGCCGTGGCGGAGGGCTCGCTGGTCACCTCGTACCGCATCAGCTGCCAGCCGCGCAGCGCGGAGGCGAGCTTCGAAGCCGTGCCGAGCTCTCCCTGCCAGGACAGCTCGGCACGCCAAT
The DNA here is from genome assembly GCF_042792155.1 of Kitasatospora sp. NPDC056651. Classification (NCBI taxonomy): domain Bacteria; kingdom Bacillati; phylum Actinomycetota; class Actinomycetes; order Kitasatosporales; family Streptomycetaceae; genus Kitasatospora; species Kitasatospora sp. NPDC056651. Next base: position 1,864 of record NZ_JBHTWX010000151.1, read on the forward strand.
GCCCGGGTGCGGCCGGCTGGCGGATCCAGTCCAGGCTCACCCGCACACCGAGCACCCCCGCGACGGCCCACTCGACGTGCGGGCACAGCGCGCGGGGCGCGGAGTGGATGTACAGAACTCCACGTGTCGTCACCGGGACCTCCAGGCTGTGGACGAGGGTCGCCTTCCCCGGCTGCCTCATGCCTACAGTTGACCCGCAGTTACCCACGTCAGCCGACATTAAGCTACTAAATTGAGCAAAACGGACAGGCTTTCGCTCAATGCTAGTCGAATCCTCAACGAGGTCTACCCCTCGGCCGGATCTCTCCCCCGAACGGCCCCATCGCCTGGCGGGACCACCGTACCGCGCGACGTCACAAGACGGATGACACACTTTCGGATCCGGCCGGAATGCGGTAATGCGGCTCCGGGCACCGCGCCCGGCCGCCGGGGCCGCCACGCGAACCGCCCCGCCACCCGGTCGGGGCGGCGGGGCGGTCGGATTCCTGACGGGACGTCAGCCTTCCAGGCGGACGACCATCTTGCCGGTGTTGACGCCGCGCAGCAGGTCGAGGAAGGCCTCGACGGCGTTCTCGAAGCCGTCCACCACGGTCTCCTCGGTGCGCAGTTCACCGGACCGCAGCCAGCCGGACACCTCCGCGACGAACTGGGGCTGGAGCGCCGCGTGGTCGCTCACCAGCATGCCCTCCAGGCGCAGCCGCTTGCCGATGGCCAGCGCGAGGTTGCGCGGCGCGGCCGGCGCGCTGGTGGCGTTGTACTGGGCGATCGCGCCGCAGAGCACCGCGCGGCCGTGCGTGTTCAGCGCGCCGATCGCGGCCTCCAGGTGGTCACCGCCGACGTTGTCGAAGTAGAGGTCGATGCCCTCGGGGGCGGCCTTGGCGAGCTGCTCGGCGACCGGGGCGGCCTTGTAGTCGAAGGCGGCGTCGAAACCGTACTCGTCCACCAGCTTGGCGACCTTCTCCGCCGAGCCGGCCGAACCGACCACCAGCGAGGCGCCCTTGAGCCTGGCGATCTGGCCGACCATCGAGCCGACCGCGCCGGCCGCGCCGGAGACGAAGACCTTGTCGCCCTCCTTGAGGCCGCCGACGGCGAGCAGGCCGGCGTAGGCGGTCATGCCGGGCATGCCGAGCACGCCGAGGTAGGCGGAGAGCGGGGCGGCGTCCGGGTCGACCTTGACCGCGTGCCCGGCGTCCAGGGTCGCGTACTCGCGCCAGCCGAGTCCGTGCAGCACCACGTCGCCCGGGGCGAAGCCCTCGACCCCGGAGGCGACGACGTGACCGACCGCGCCGCCCTCCATGGCCCGGCCGAGCCGGAACGGCGGGGCGTACGACTTCACGTCGTTCATCCGGCCCCTCATGTACGGGTCCACCGAGAGGTAGGCGTTGCGGACCAGGATCTCGCCGGGGCCGGGGGTCCGGACCGGGGCCTCGGCGAGGGTGAAGTCGGTGGGCACGGGCCAGCCCTGGGGGCGGGCGGCGAGGTGCCATTCACGGGCGGTCGCGGGGGTGGCCTGCTCTGCCATCGAGGCACTCCTTGAGGTCGGCGCGGCTGTGGTGTCACACGCCTGAAAGGTTCAGTAACTAAAGTAACGATGGGCATGAAAGGTTCATGCTGTCAACTTTTCAGGTAGACTCTCGACCATGAGCACCCAGCCGGTCCAGGACGCCGCGCCGCAGTCCGACGAGATCACCCGTGAGGTCGTCGACCTGATGGCCAACCTGGTCGCGCTGTTCCACCGCGAGTACGAGGACGCCGCCGCCGCCCGCTCGCTCACCGGCGCCCAGGCCAAGGTGCTCGCCCTGCTGCGGCGCGGGCCGATGCCGATGCGCCAGATCGCCCAGACGCTCAGCTGCGAGCCGTCCAACATCACCGGCATCGTCGACCGGCTCGAATCCCGCGGCTTCGTCACCCGCGAGGCCGACCGGCACGACCGCCGGGTCAAGCTGGTCGCCGCCACCGGCACCGGCTCGGCCGCCTCCGAGGAGCTCCGCGAGTCGCTGAACTTCGCGCGCGAGCCGCTGGCCGCGCTCGGCCCGGAGGAGCGGACGGCGCTGCGCGACCTGCTCCGCCGGATGCTCGCGGGCGCCTCCGGCCCCGGCGCGTGACCAGCATCACAAGGTTTCCGGGCTGTTCATAGGCCCCAGGGGGGTAACCGAACGGGCTTCCGGAACGTCTAACGTTCGAACATCGAACGCTGGGAAATTCCTGAAGACGGGGGGCACGAGGATGAGCAGCAGCACGCGCCGACGCCGCTACCTGCGGACCGCGATCGGACTGGCCGCCGTGCTGGTGCTGTCGGTGGTGGGCGCCGGAGCCTGGTTCTACCACCGGCTGGACAACAACATCACCACCTTCGACGCGGGCGGTGTCGCCACCGAGCGCCCGCCGTCCCCCGTCCCGGCCACCCCGGGCGCCTCCGTCCCGGTCAACGTGCTGCTGCTCGGCTCGGACAGCCGCGAGGACGGCAACGACTCGCTGGGCGGCGGCGACGTGGGCGTCGGCAACTCGGACACCGCGATCCTGATCCACGTCTACGCCGACCACAAGCACGCCGTCGGCGTCTCCATCCCCCGCGACACCCTGGTCACCATCCCGTCCTGCAAGCTGCCGAACGGCACCTGGACGAAGCCGAAGACCGACCAGATGTTCAACTCGGCCTTCAGCGTCGGCCTCTCTCCCAAGGGCAACCCGGCCTGCACCCAGAACACCGTCGAGAAGCTCACCGGGCTGCGGGTCGACCACACCATCGTGGTCGACTTCAAGGGCGCGGCCACGATGTCCGAGGCCATCGGCGGCGTGGAGGCCTGCGTGCCCAACGACGTCAACGAGTACGGCATCCACCTCAAGAAGGGCGTCCAGAAGCTCTCCGGCCAGTCCGCGGTGGACTACCTCCGAATACGCCACGGCATCGGCGACAACTCCGACATCGGCCGGATGAAGCGCCAGCAGGCCTTCCTCTCCTCGATGATCAAGAAGGTCCAGGGCCAGGGCTTCTCGCTGCCCACCCTGCTGCCGCTGGCCGACGCGGCCACCAAGTCGCTCACCGTGGACGAGGGGCTGGGCACCGCGATGAAGCTGGTGGACTTCGCCCGCTCGGTCCAGGACATCAAGCTCTCCGACGTCTCCTTCGTCACCGCGCCCTGGCGCTTCGCCGGCGACCGGGTGCGACTGGTCCAGCCGGACGCCGACACCCTGTGGAAGCTGCTGCGCGAGGACCGCACCCTGGACGGGCAGAGCACCGCCGGGACGGGCCAGGCGATCGCCTCCCCCGGCGCCGACCCGGCCGGTGCGAACACCCCGCTCACCCCGGAACAGGCCGCGACGCCGATCACCGTGGTCAACGGGGTCGGCACGCCCGGCCTGGCCGGCTCCGGCTCCGAGACGCTCAAGGCGCGCGGCTTCCAGGACATCACCCTCGGCCACAACGCCCCCGGGCACCAGAACACCCTGGTCTCCTACGACCCCGCGCTGAAGGCCGCCGCCGACCAGGTCGTGGCGCTCTTCCCGGGTGCCAAGGCGGTCGAGGAGCCCGGCACCGGAGCGATCACCGTCACCCTCGGCGCCGACTTCCGCTCGGCGGGCACCCAGATCAACTCGGTGTCCGCCCCGAGCCCGGCCCCCGGCGCCCCGACCGGCCCCGTGGCCGGCGCCATCCCCGCCCCGAACGGCATCCCCACCGGGATAGCGGAGAACACCCGCAACGCCGACACCGATCCCTGCGCCGACCTGACCTTCGGCTGATCCCCGGCCCCGTCACCGGGCGGGCCGGGCCCACAGCCGGGGCGGCCGGCCCGGGGCCCCGGCGGGGCGCCGGGGGGCCGGGGGGGGGGGGCCCGCGGGCGGCCCGCCGGCCCGCCCCGGGGGCCGCGGGGCGGGGGAG
>NZ_JBHTWX010000151.1:5753-17326 GCF_042792155.1 Kitasatospora sp. NPDC056651
CACAACCCCCGCACCCCCCCCCCCCACCCCGGCGCCCCCCTCACCTCCGGCTGAACCCCGGCCCCCACCCCGGGCTGCCGGGCCCACCCCCGGGTCCGGCAGCCCGGTGACGACGGCGGTCAGCCGGGTGCCGCGCGGGAAGGCGCCGGCGGCCGTCAGGCCGGCCAGCGCGGCGAGCAGCTTGGCGACGTAGCGGCGCTCCAGCGGGATGCCGTGACGGCCCTCGAACCGCTCGGCGAAGGCGGCCAGTTCGGCCGGGACCCTGCCGTAGCCGCCGCCGTGGTGCGCGTGGTCGATCCGCCAGTTGTCGAACTCTCGCCCGTAGGCGGCCCGGTGCAGCCGGGCGACCTCCGACTCCAGGTAGCCCTCGCCGCCGCGCAGCACGGCCACGCCCAGCGCCCGGGCGCCGGTCGGCAGGCCGGCCGCGATGCCGGCCAGGGTCCCGCCGGTGCCGACCGGGCAGCAGACCACGTCCCGCTCGCCGAGACCGGGCAGTTCGGTGGCGATCGCGGCCGCGCCGACGGCGGCCAGCGCGTTGGAGCCGCCCTCCGGGAGCACCAGGCAGCGGCCCCAGCGGCCTTCCGGTCCCGCCGCGGCCACCTCACCCGCACCGGCCCCGCCCGCACCGGCCTCGCTCGTAGCGGCCTCGCTCGTAGCGGCCCGGCCGGTGGCCTCCCGGTACTCGGACCTGGTCAGGAACTCCAGCCGCATCCCGGCGGCCTCGGCGGCCCGCAGCGACCAGTTGCGCGGCCGGCCGGACAGCTCCTCGCCGCGGACCAGCCCGACGCTCTCCAGTCCGAGCGCCCCGGCGGCGGCCGCCACGGCCCGCAGGTGGGTCGAGTACGCGCCGCCGAAGGTCAGCAGCCGGGTGTGGCCCTGGGCGACGGCGGCGGCCAGGTTGGGCGCCAGCTTGCGCCACTTGTTGCCGGGGACGGTGGGGTGCAGCAGGTCGTCCCGCTTCAGCCGCAGCTCCACCCCGGCCCGCGCGAAGACCCCGTCGGTGCAGTCCACCAGCGGGGTCGGCAGCAGGGCGGGTTCGAGCACCCGGCCAGCTTACGGGGCGCGCGGGGCCCGGGGCGGTCCGTCAGCCCAGGGCCGCGGCCTCCGCCGAGTGGCCCGCCGTCCGCCAGGCCAGGGCCGTGCCGAGCGCGCGCGGGACCGGGCCGGCCGCCGGGGCCAGCTTCGCGATCCGGCCGCGGTGCTCCCGGCGCTCCCTGGCGCTCAGGGCCGAGCGGAGCCGCCCCGCCGCGACGAGCGCGGTCAGCGCCGCGTCGGCCGGGTCGACCCGGCTGAGCGGCCCCTTCAGCGCCCCGGTGACGGAGGCCGCCAGCGCGTCGCGGACCCGGGGGTCGTCCAGGGTGACCATGGTCACCGGGAAGAGGCCGGCCACCCGGTGCGGCCGGAGGGTGATCCGGCCGGAGTCCGCCAGGCCGTCCCGGACCCGGCGGATCGGCTGGTCGCGACCGGTGGCCCTGGCGCGGCCGACCCACGAGCTCCAGCTGTGCGGCCGGGACTCCCTGACCTGGACCAGCAGCCGGGCGCTGTACGGGTCGAGGCCGGCCTCGGCGTCCGCGCGGCGGGCCCGGGCGACGGCCTTTCGGCCGTCCTCGGACAGCAGGCCCCGGCGCAGCAGTTCGGTCAGCGCCGCGGCCTGCAGCAGCAGGTTGAGCGAGGAGTGCTGGGTGGTGCGCCCGCGCCGCGGGTCGTGGGCGAGCAGGTAGAGCTTCTCGGGGAGGGTGGCGGGCAGGTCCATGTCGGTCTCCGGAAGGTCGGTGGGTGCCCGGCCGTGGCGGTCAGTCCCGGTCCGGGCTTCCGCTCTCCGGACCTTCCTCGGACGGACCCTGTTCGGACGGGCTCCCCGGGGACGGGTTCTTGGGCGGGCGTCCGCGCCGGGGAAGCCGGGCCGCGCCGCCGGGCATCCGGCCCGCGTCGGTGAGCGCGCGGCGGAGCAGGAACTCGATCTGCGCGTTGGTGCTGCGCAGGTCGTCCGCGGCCCATCGGGCGAGTGCGTCGTGAACTGAAGGGTCCAGTCGCAGCAGGAGCTTCTTCCGTTCCGTCGCCAAGACCTCGCCTTACTGGTAGAGGGAGCCCGTGTTCACGACGGGCTGGGTGCCGCGTTCGCCGCAGAGCACCACCAGGAGGTTGCTCACCATGGCGGCCTTGCGCTCCTCGTCCAGGTCCACGACGTCGCGTTCGGCGAGGCGGTCCAGCGCTTCCTCGACCATGCCGACGGCTCCTTCGACGATCAGCCTGCGCGCCGCGACCACGGCCCCGGCCTGCTGGCGCTGGAGCATCACCTGGGCGACCTCCGGAGCGTACGCGAGTCGGGTGATCCGCGACTCGACGACCCGCACCCCGGCCGAGGCGACCCGGGCGGAGATCTCGGCGGAGAGCTTGCGGGCGATCTCGTCCGCGCCGTCGCGCAGCGACAGCTGGCCCTCGTGGTGGGCGTCGTACGGGTAGCTGGTGGCGATGTGCCGCACGGCCGTCTCGGTCTGGATGGCGACGAAGTCGGCGTAGTCGTCCACCTCGAAGACCGCCATCGCGGTGTCCTCGACCTGCCAGACCACCACGGCGGCCATCTCGATCGGGTTGCCGTCCGCGTCGTTGACCTTGCTGGTCTCGGTCTCGTGGTTGCGGATCCGGGTGGATATCCGCTGACGGCTGGTGAACGGGTTCAGCCAGGTCAGGCCCTCGGCGCGGATGGTGCCCCGGTAGCGGCCGAGCAGCTGCACCACCCGGGCCTGGCCGGGCGAGACCACCGTCAGGCCGCACATCAGCACCACCGAGCCGACCACCAGCAGCGGCCCGGCGACCACCAGGGCGAGGCCCACCGCGCCGCCGTGGCCGGCCAGCCGGGCGACGCCGACGACGAACGAGCCGATCCCGGCGAGCAGGCCGAGCAGCGTGCCTCCGAGCACCGGTAGACCGGCCGCCCCGGTGATCACCCGTTCGGTGATCCTGGGGGTCGGGAGGTCGAGAACAGGGCCGTCCTCGACGGCGATACGCGACGTGGTCATGGGAGCGACTCCTTCTGCGAGCATCCGCATCCGATGTCAAAGTGATATCACTTTTTCTCCGCCCGCCGCCACCACTCCGCCACACGACCCCCGATACGACCGGGACGTCGCCGATGCGGCAGACTTGTCAACCCGACCGAATGTTCATACCTGCAGCCTGACGTCTGCCTACTCAGCACCACGTGTGGGGGAATCTCATCCATGACAGCGCCAGCCGAGTCCGTCGACATACCGGACAGAACGAGCCCGGGCACGGGGACTGACCGGCAGCGCCCACGGACCCGGCTCCAGCGGCCCGACGCCGGACAGCTCCGGCTCATCGCGGCCCTCCTGGCCCTCCCGCCGCTGTTCCACCTGGTCTCGGCCGACCTGCTGACCTTCGGCCTGGTCTGGTACGCCGCCGCGACCCTGATCCGCTCCCGGGCCACCGCCTTCGACCGGCTGATGATCTCCGGCAGCGTCCTGATCGGCTGGACCTGCGCACTCGCCCTGCTCGCCAGCTACTGGCCGTGGGGCCTGCACCCGGTGGCGCTCGCCGAGGCCACCGCCGTGCCGCTGATCGCCGTCCTGCTCGTCCGGGGCCCCCGGCCCGCCGGGCGGGCCCGGCGGCCGTGGGCGGCGCGGCTGCGCGACCTGGTCCCCGTCCGGGACCTCGCCCTGCTGCTCCCGGCGGCCGCGGCCGTCGCGTTCACGCTGTACCCGGTCGTCCGCCGGAACGCCACCGAGCGACTGGCCCTGATCATCTCGTTCGAGGACCTCGGCCGGCACGCGGCGGTGTACGACACCATCATGCGGCTGGGCGGTCTGACCGCCCTGCACAAGAGCGAGGCCGCCGCCACCGTCACGAGCGGCCTCGACACCTACCCGCCGGGCAGCCACCTGACGCTGGCCGTGATCACCAGCTTCCTGCACGGCGGCACCAGCCAGGGCCCCGCGCTCACCCAGATGTCGCTCTTCGTCCTGCTGTTCGCCGCGACCGCGGCCGGCATGGCGGTCGCCGTCCTGTGGGCCGTGCAGCGGGCCGCCGGCCCGGCGCTGCGCGGCTGGCGCGGCCTGGCCGTCGCGCTACCCACCGCCGTCTACCTGGTCGTCGCCGAGGTGCCGCAGCTGCAGAACCGGGGCTTCCTGAGCTCGATGTTCGCGCTCGGGCTGCTCGCCGTGCTGCTCGCCCTGGCGATCAGGCCGCTCCCCCGCTTCCGCGAGCAGGTCGTGGTGCTCGGCGCCCTGACCGTCGCCATCTCCTTCGGCCACTACCTGCTGCTGCCGGCCGTCGGGGCGATCCTGCTCGCCTGGGCCGTCATGCACCGGCGGGAGTGCTTCCGGCACTGGCCGACCCTGCTGGCCACCGCCGCGGTGGCCGGCGCCCTCGCGCTGTTCCCGCCGTACACCAACGCCCAGTCGGCCGGCTCGGCGGACGTCCTGACCCTCCCCGGCAGCATCAGCCCGGTCGGCCGGCACCTGCTCTTCCCCCTCGTGGCGGCCGCGTTCCTGGCCCTGCTGACCCGCGGCGCGCGCGCCAACCGCCCGCGCCGGGTCGCGCTGGTCTCGCTCGCCGCGGTGTCGCTGCTCTGCTACGGCGTGATGGAGTACCAGCTCCGCACGGCGGGCACCACCTCGTACTTCTACGAGAAGATGATCCAGCAGCTGATGGTCGTCGGGGTGGTCTGCTTCGCCGCCGCCCTGCTGCCCGCCTTCGGCCGCCGGGTGCTCGCCGGACCGGGCACCGCGCCGGCCCCCGGCACCCGCCCGACCGCCTGGTCCCGGGTCCGCTCCGTCGTGCCCGCGGTCGCCGTCGCGCTCTGCCTGTCCTTCGCCGTCCTCAGCAACGCCCAGCCGGACTACGGCCAGGCCGGCTGGCAGGGCAGCCCCGGCCGGGCCCAGCTGCGCGGCACCGGCGCGAGCTTCGCCGTGGCCCAGCGGGTCGCCGCCCTCGCCACCGACCAGCAGCGGCACGACGGCCGGCTGCCGGTCTCCCTCGTCGGCTCCCGCGTCTGGAACGACCCCGCCCCGGACTACGCCAGCATCGAGGACAACCTCTGGCTGAACGTGCTCGACCGCAACCAGGGCAGCACCTCGCACCTGTGGGCGTGGGCGATCGGTCGCCGCAGCGCCCAGGAGATCGCCGACCTCGCCGCCTCCGAGCGGAAGCCGCTGCGGTTCTACCTCGACGAGGGCTCGCCGCTGCTCCCGGACCTGAAGGCGATGGCGGCCGCGGGCAAGCTCCCGGACCTGGCCGTCTCCGTGGTGGGCCGCCAGGACGGCGAGGTGACCATCACGCCGGTCAAGCTCCGCTGAGCCGCTCCCGACACGACTGTGGGGCCGTCACCGACGAACGGTGACGGCCCCACAGTCCTGTCCGGGCTCCCCGGCGCGGAATGTCCTCGGGCCGGGTGAAACGCGGCGTGGCAGAGTCCGGCGGGCGGGATCCTGCTCTACAGTTCCACTCGTCGAAACCCGGTTCGGGCCGGTCGGGAACCTTCCCGGAGACGGCCGACAGCCGCCGGGGGCAGGAAGAAGAAGTGGGGCGGGTGGGACTCGAACCCACGACCAAGGGATTATGAGTCCCCTGCTCTAACCGGCTGAGCTACCGCCCCGGTTCGCCGCGCGCGCCGGTCGGCGGCACACGTCAGCAGCAGACGGCCCCAGCGAGGCCGTCCCGGGCAGCATAGCCGGTCGATCACCCGTGGTGCGCGCCGGGGGCGCGGCAGGGTGCGTGAGGCCGTGCGGGGGCGCGCGTCTCCCGGGCGGCGCAGCCCGGGTGGCGTCGGAGCGCCCGGCCAGGGCAGCCTGGGCGGATGACGACTCGTGGGACGGGGGCGGCGGCCACGGCGCTCGCGCTGGCACTGGCCACGGCGGGCTGCACCACCGCGGCGGGGCCCGGCGGGGGCGCCCCGACGGTCAGCTCGGCACCGCCCGCCACCGCCGCCCCGGCGGACAGCCACGGCTGGAGCCGACAGCGCTTCAGGGGCGCGGCCGGGCGGCACGACGGCGTCACCCGCACCGCCAAGCCCACCGTGCTCAACGGCCTGGTCGGGGCGGTGTTCACCCGCAACGCCGACGGCGACCACTTCTGCACCGCCAGCGTGGTCGACAGCGCCGGGCTGAACCTCATCGTCACGGCCGCCCACTGCGTCTGGGACCCGAAGCTCGGCCGCCGCGGCGACCTCGTCTTCGTCCCGGGCTACCGCGACGGCGACACCCCCAGCGGCGTCTGGCCGCTGCTGGCCGTCAGCGTGGACGACGGCTGGAACGACCACGCCGACCCGGACATGGACGTCGCCTTCGCGATCGTCCAGGCCCGGAACGGGCAGCAGGTCCAGCAGGTGCTCGGCGCCAACCGACTGGGCGTCAACCGGGGCTACCGGCTCCCGGTGAAGGTCACCGGCTACCCGAGCAGCAGCGGCCTCCCGATCACCTGCACCAACACCACCACCCGGCAGAGCCCCACCCAGCTGCGGATCGACTGCCCCGACTACACCGGCGGCACCAGCGGCAGCCCCTGGGTCACCGACTTCGACCCGGCCACCAGGACCGGCACCGTGGTCGGCGTGATCGGCGGCTACCAGGAGGGCGGCGCCGACCCGGACACCTCGTACAGCAGCTACTTCGGCGACCGCGTCCAGGCCCTGTACGACCGCGCCACGGGCTGACCGGGCACCGGCCGGGCACCCGGCGGTGGCGCCGCCGGGCACGGCCTGGTAGATCTTCCTCACGACCGGCGGAACGCACACCCCCGTGCCCGCCCCGAGGAACGAGACGGAGCCCCGATGGCCCCCCGCCCGGCACGGCCCGCGCGCACGGCACCAACGGTGGCGCTGGCCGCCCTGCTGCTGGCCACCGGCACCGCGTGCGGCGGGCAGGACGGGACGCCCACGGCCGAGGTCGCACGGCAGAGTCCCGCCCGAGACCGGGTCGGCACCCTCTCCATCCACACCGCGCAGGGCCCGCGGGCCTGCACCGCGAGCGTGGTGCGCAGTCCGCGACGCAATCTGCTGGTCACCGCGGCGCACTGCGTGCAGACCCGCCGGATCGGCCTGCTGGACGGCCTGGTGTTCACCCCCGGCTACCGCAACGGCTCCACCCCGTACGGGACGTGGCCGGTGCGGGCGATCACCGTCGATCCGCGCTGGGCGGCCGGCGACGACCCCGAGTACGATGTGGCGTTCGTCACGGTCGGCCCGGTCGACGGCCGGCAGGTCGAGGACGCGGTCGGCGGCAACACGATCGACACCGGCCGGGGCTTCGGGCTGTCCGTCTCGGTCACCGGCTACCCGAACGAGAGCGACGAGCCGATCACCTGCGCGGTCCGGACCAGCTCGCAGAGCCCCACTCAGGAACGCTTCGACTGCGGCGGCTACACGGACGGCACCAGCGGCAGTCCCTGGGTCGACTCCGACGGCGCGGTGGTCGGCGTGATCGGCGGCTACCAGGAGGGCGGGAGCACCCCCGGCACCTCCTACAGCATCGCCTTCGACCAGCGGGTCGCCGACCTCTACCGGAAGGCGACCACCTGAGCCGGGTCCGGTGTCGCGCACGTCACGCCGCACCGCACCGGCCCACCGGCGCCGGGCCGAGCCCGGGCAACACGAAGGCCCCCCGGTCGACCGAGGGGCCTTCGCTCTGAGCAGTCACCGGGCGGACCCGGTGCAGCTCCCGCAATTGGACTCGAACCAATAACCTGCCGATTAACAGTCGGCTGCTCTGCCAATTGAGCTATGCGGGATCGCGGTACTCGACTTCCGTACCACGGACGGGAACAGGACCCCGGAGGGACCTTCTCCCGAGCTCCCCCAATTGGACTCGAACCAATAACCTGCCGATTAACAGTCGGCTGCTCTGCCAATTGAGCTATGGGGGATCGGCTTCCGCTTCGGCCCCCGGTTCCCCGGGCTCCTCGGCGCTCGCTGCGGGACATACATTAGCGCACTCGGGGGGGTGTTCCGCCAATCGCTTTCGCAGGTTGCCGGCGGACCGCCGCCCGGCGTGCCCCGCGCGCGCCCGGCGACGGCGCCGGGGATGCTGGGGCGCGGACGGTTCGCCGTCCCGACGGACGGGTAGGGCAATGCGGCAGAAGCCGCCAGGAGAGGGTGGATCCGATCATGTGGAAGCTGTCGTTGGCCGCCGGTTTCGCGGCCGGCTACGTCCTGGGCTCGCGGGCCGGGCGCCAGCGCTACGAGCAGATCGCCGAGGTCACCCGGCAGATCGCCCGCCACCCCACGGTGCGGGGCGCGACCGACCGGGCCCGGCAGCAGGCCGGGGCGGTGGCCGGGAAGGCGGCCGGCGCGGTCGCGGACCGGGTCGGCGACCGGCTGCCGAACGCCGTCACCGACCGGGTGCCGTACTTCAACCGCGCCCGGCCGCAGGACGACGGCTGGGGCACCTTCCGCCGGTGAGCCGGGCCCCGGGTGCGTACCGCGTGTCACGTGACGCGCGGCACGCATCCGGGGCGGCCTGCCGCCGTCCGTGACGGGGCGGTGGCGCCGGGCCGGGGGGAACCCCGACCCGGCGTCACGAAGGCGCACCGGCTCCCCGGTCCCGGACGCGTCCGGGACCGGGCTGAGGCATGATCTCGACATGGCCATCGTCGCGGGGATAGACAGTTCGACCAGCCGCACCCGGATCGTCGCGTGCGATGCCGACACCGGTGCCGTCCTGCGCTCCGGCAAGGCGCCCCACCCCGTCCCCGAGGACCAGGACCTGCGCCCCGGCGAGGCCGACCCCCAGGTCTGGCTGCACTCCCTCGGCGACGCCGCCACCGGCGGCCTGCTGGAGGGCGTCCGGGCGATCGGGGTCAGCGCCCAGCAGCACGGGATGATCGGCCTGGACGCGGGCGGGGTCCTGGTGCGCCCGGCGATCCTGTGGAACGACCCGCGCTCCAGCGGCGCCGCCGCCAAGCTGCTCGACGCCCTCGGCGGCCCGGCCGCCTGGACCGCCGCGATCGGCTCGGTGCCCGCCCCCACGTACACCATCGCCAAGCTGCGCTGGCTGGCCGAGTTCGAGCCGGCCAACGCCCGCCGGGTCGCCGAGGTGCTGCTGCCGCACGACTGGCTGGTCTGGCAGCTGCTCGGCCACCCCAGGCGCCGCACCACCGACCGGGGCGACGCCTCCGGCACCGGCTACTGGTCGCCGATCACCGGCGAGTACCGGCAGGACCTGGTCGAGCTGGCGCTCGGCCACGAGCTCCGGCTGCCCGACGTGCTGCCCCCGGCCGAGCCCGCCGGACACACCCCCGAGGGCCTGCTGATCTCGGCCGGCACCGGGGACAACATGGCCGCCGCACTGGGCCTGGGCCTCGGCCCGGGCGACGCGGTGGTCTCGCTCGGCAGCGCCGGGACGATCTTCGCCGTGCACGGGGAGGCCGTGGTGGACGCCTCCGGCCTGGTCTCCTCGTTCGCCGACGCCAGCGGCCGCCACCTGCCGATGGTCGCCACCCTCAACGCCGCCCAGGTGCTGCGCTCCACCGCCGCGATGCTCGGCCTGGACCTGGAGGGCCTGAGCGACCTCGCCCTGCACTCCACCCCCGGCGCCTACGGCCTGGTGCTGCTGCCGTACCTGGACGGCGAGCGCACCCCCGCGCTGCCGCACGCGGCCGGCACCCTGACCGGGCTGCGGGCCGAGGCGATGACCCCTCAGCACCTGGCCCGGGCCGCCGTCGAGGGCATGCTGTGCAACATCGCCGACGCCCTCGACGTGCTGCGCGCCCAGGGCGTCGAGGTGAAGCGGGTGTTCCTGCTCGGCGCGGCCGGCCGACTGCCCGTCGTACGGCACGTCGCCCCGATGCTGTTCGGCGTCCCGGTCGTGGTGCCCCCGCCGGGCGCGCACGCCGCCCGCGGGGCCGCCCGGCAGGCCGCCTGGGCGCTGGCGGGCACCCCGGAGCCGCCGGAGTGGGAGCTGCCGGACGCCGAGACCGTCGAGCCCGACGGGGAGCAGGACCTGGCGATCGGCTCGGCGGTCCGCCAGCAGTACCGGGCCGCCCGCGACCAGATCCACCCGGAGACGGCCGGCTGACGGGCCCGGCGGCGGCGGGCGGCTCACGGCCCGGCGGCGGTGGCGGGCCGGTGAAGATGCGTCACCCGGCACCCGGTGGCAGCGTGGGACGGGACACGGCCACCGACGCGAAGGGCGGCAGGACGCCATGGCGCTGCACAAGGGGGCCGGCGGCGACCGCCGGCTGAGCACCGGCGCGTACCCGACCATCGGCGACCCGCTGGGCGCGATGAAACTCGCCCCGCCGCTGCACCGGCTCGGCGAGGTCCCGGTCGCGGCCGACACCGCGTACCAGCTGATCCACGACGAGCTGATGCTGGACGGCAACGCACGGCTCAACCTCGCGACCTTCGTCACCACCTCGATGGAGGCCCAGGCCACCCGGCTGATGACCGAGTGCCTCGACAAGAACATGATCGACAAGGACGAGTACCCGCAGACCGCCGAGCTCGAGCGGCGCTGCGTGGCGATCCTCGCCGACCTCTGGCACGCCCCCGACCCGGACGCCGCGGTCGGCTGCTCCACCACCGGCTCCAGCGAGGCCTGCATGCTGGCCGGCATGGCGCTCAAGCGCCGCTGGACGCGGGCCAACGCCGAACGCTACGCCGCCGGGGCCCGGCCCAACCTGGTGATGGGCGTCAACGTGCAGGTGTGCTGGGAGAAGTTCTGCAACTTCTGGGAGGTCGAGGCCCGCACCGCGCCGATGGAGGGCGACCGCCTCCACCTGGACGCCGACCGGGCGGTCGCGCTGTGCGACGAGAACACCATCGGTGTGGTCGGGGTGCTCGGCTCCACCTTCGACGGCTCGTACGAGCCGATCGAGGAGATCTGCGCGGCCCTGGACGCCTTCCGGGAGCGCACCGGCATCGACGTGCCGGTGCACGTGGACGGCGCCTCCGGCGGCATGGTGGCGCCCTTCCTGGACCCGGAGCTGGTCTGGGACTTCCGGCTGCCCCGGGTGGCCTCCATCAACACCTCCGGCCACAAGTACGGCCTGGTCTACCCCGGCGTGGGCTGGGCGCTGTGGCGCGACAAGGAGGCGCTACCGGAGGAACTGGTCTTCCGGGTCAACTACCTGGGCGGTGAGATGCCGACCTTCGCGCTCAACTTCTCCCGGCCCGGCGCGGAGGTGGTGGCCCAGTACTTCGTCTTCCTGCGGCTCGGCCGGGAGGGGTTCCGGGCCGTCCAGGGCGCCTGCCGCGAGGTCGCCGGCTACCTGGCCGAGCAGATCGGGAAGCTGGACGGCTTCCGGCTGCTGACCCGGGGCGACCAGCTCCCGGTGTTCGCCTTCACCACCGAGGAGGGCCTGCCGTACGACGTGTTCGACGTCTCCCGGCGGCTGCGCGAGCGCGGCTGGCAGGTCCCGGCGTACACCTTCCCGGCGAACCGGGAGGACCTGTCGGTGCTCCGGGTGGTCTGCCGCAACGGCTTCTCCCGGGACCTCGCCGACCTGCTGCTGGCCGACCTCGGCCGACTGCTGCCGGAGCTGCGGCGCCAGCCCGTCCCGCTCAAGGAACTCGGGGTGCCGGCCCGGCCGGGCTTCCACCACTGAACCCGCCGCATGCC
>NZ_JBHTWX010000152.1:0-17044 GCF_042792155.1 Kitasatospora sp. NPDC056651
CCCGACTACATGATCCCCACCACCTACACCCCCCTCGACACCATCCCCCTCAACGCCAACGGCAAGACCAACCACAAAGCCCTCCCCACACCGGAGCCGGTGTCCGGCGAGGCCGTCGGTGTCGAACCGCGCACCGTCGTCGAGGAGCAGGTCGCCGAGATCTGGTCCGAGTTGCTCGGGCACGAGTCCGGGATCCACGACAACTTCTTCCAGAGCGGCGGCAACTCGATCCTGGCGATCCGGCTGACCGCGCAGATCCAGTCCGTGTTCGAAGTGGATCTGCCCGTGCGGGCGATCTTCGAAGGCCCGACGATCGCCGAGATCAGCGGGGACGTCGAACGGCGCATCCGGGAGGAGATCGACCAGATGCCGGACGACGAGGTCGTGGCCGCACTGCGGGCGGAGAAGGAGCAGCAGTGAACCACACCGACGACCGGCTCACCGAAGACCGCGGAGTCATCCCGACATGAGTCTCGTGGACGACTCCACGTCCGACCGGCAGGGCACGTCCACCGCAAAGGACACCCCCGCCCGGGAGGACACCCCCGCCCGGGAGGACTCCCCCGCCCGGAAGGGCAGCCCCGAGCCATCCGCCCGGTCTGCCCCGGCCGACCCTGTTGTACCGGCGCCGGCGGAGAAGTCCGTGGAGAATGCGGCGACGGAGCAGGAGGAGACGAAGCAGCCGGCACCGGAGAAGGATGCGACGGCAGAGCGGCAGGCACCGCCCCCGCTACGCCGCAACCGGGACTTCCTCCGCCTCTGGCTCGGCGCCGGAAGCACCCTGCTGGGCGCCCGCGTGTCCACCACCGCGTATCCGCTGCTCGTGGTCTGGTACACCGGGTCGCTGGTCGGCGCGGGCGTGGTGGGCTTCGCCGCGCTGCTCCCCCAACTGCTGATCCAGCTGCCGGCCGGCGTCCTGGTCGACCGTCTGGACCGACGCCGCCTGATGATCACCTGCGACCTGCTGGGCGTACTCTCGATGGGCAGCGTCGCGGCGGCGCTGTTGACACACCACTTCCGGATCCCTCACCTGGTCATCGCGGCCTTCCTGGAAGGCAGTTGCACGATCCTGTACCGGTTGGCCGAGCGGGCGGCCGTCCGCAACCTGGTCCACCGCCAGCACCTGTCGGCCGCGCTCGCGCAGAACGAGGCCCGCGGGCAGGCGGCCGGTCTGATCGGCCAGCCGACGGGCAGCGTCCTGTACGCGACCGGGGCCTGGCTGCCGTTCGCCTTCACCGCCCTGGCCCACCTGGCCGCCCTCGGCACCCTGCTCACCATCAAGGGACGGTTCCAGACCGAGCGGCGGGCCGAGCCCCGCAGCATCCGGGCGGAACTGGCCGAGGGCTTCGCCTGGGTGTGGGGGCAGCGCTTCGTGCGGGCCGCGACGGCGCTGCTCGCCGGCAGCAACTTCCTCTTCCAGATCGTCAGCCTCGCGCTGGTGGCCGTCATCAAGCAGAGCGGACACTCGCCGGCCTCGGTCGGGGCCGTCGGGCTGGTGGCGGGGGTCGGCGGCATCCTCGGCGCGCTCAGCAGCTCGCGGTTGATGAACCGACTCACGCCGCCGCAGGTCGTGACCGGCGTACTCACCGCCTGGGCGCTGCTGATCGTACCGATCGGGTTCGTCTCCAACCCCTGGCTGCTGGGCGGGCTGTTCGCCGGCATCAGCTTCACCGCCGGCCTCCTGAACGTGGCGGGCGGCGTCTACCAGATCCGGATCACCCCCGATGAGATGCAGGGCCGGGTGACCGCCGTCGGTGGTGTGCTGGCCTCGGGGGCGAACTCCTGCGGCATGCTGGCGGGCGGCCTGCTCATCGCCTCCAACGGCGTGTCGAGCACCGTCCTGGGCGTCGCCGCCGCCATGGCCGCCATCGCCGTGGCGTCGGTCCTCAGCCCGGCGATCCGCACGTTCTCCGACGTCCTCCGCTGAGGCGGTCCCGCGGCATCGTCGGTCTCCATCGCGGCCCCGGAGAAAGACTGACCGGGTCGCCACCTCGTGCGGGTGGCGACCCGGTCAGTCCGTTTCCGGACCGGAACTCAGGTCCGACTCTCCGGGCTCACTTGGCCGACGGCGCGGCCGCGGGAAGGGACGCGAAGAAGTCGTGGGCACCGCTCGCGTCGGATCCGTATCCGGCGACGAGAAGCCGCCCATCGACCGTGCCGGCCAGGGAGGTGACGGTCGAGGTCGTCGCCAGCGGACCGGCGTACTGCTCCCAGGCCTGGCCGTTCCAGCGCACGACCCCCTCGTTCTTGGTGTGCGAGACACCGGCGAACAGCTCGGAACCGCGGTAGGCGAACCCGTTGAGGACGCTGTACATGTGGTCGGCCGAGACGGTGACCGGAAGGTAGTTCTTGGTCCAACTGGTGCCGTCCCAGTGGAGGGTGAACATCCGGTCCGGTTGGGTGTGGGTATTCAGGTCGCTCTCCCGTCCCCCGATAAAGACCTCACCGCCGCGGCTGATCACCTTGATGGACACGATGCCGCGCGGCGAGAAGTCCGGAACGGTCACCTGCGACCACCCGGTGCCGTCCCAGTGCACCACGTAGAGCTGGCACCGGTCGTCCCCCGAGCCCGAGAGCTTGCACTGCTCCCCGGAAGCCCAGACGTCGTTCTCCGACGAGGCCGACACCGCGTTCAGCGTGGTGGTCTTGCCGGTGATCGCCGGCAGCTTGGTGATGGTCCAGTCGGTCCCGTTCCATCGGCCGACGGCGGCCTGGTCGGTGCGGTAGTCGTTGTTGGAGGAGGAGGTACCGACGGACCATGCGCTGGCGGGAGACACCGCGGCCGCGGCCCGTACGTTGTACCCCGTCACCCCTGGGCTGTAGTCGACCAGGTTCGTGCCGTCCCAGTGATAGGCAAGCGCGGGGGAGATGACTCCCGCCCCCAGGAACCAGACGTCGTTGGCTCCGGTCCCGGCGATGGGGGAGCCGCTGGAGAGCTTGTCGGGAAGCTTGAACTGACTCCAGGTCGTGCCGTTCAGCTTCCACGTCTGACCACAGAGCCAGGACTCTCCCGGCAGGCAGGGGAACTCGGTGCTCGCGAACACCGTGTCGGTGCCGACCGCGGTGACGTTCGTCAGGCTCCCCCTCGGCGCGAGGGGGAGCTGCACCCACGCCGAGGACTCCGTACCGGCCACGGCCGGCGCGACACCGAGGGTCAGGGCGGCGCCGAACGCCGCAGCCGTCGCGAGCAGAGCGCGATTGATGCTCTTGTGTCGATTCATGGTCCATCATCACCTCAGCCCTCGCATACATTTTCTATATACCGATATACCGATCCCATACATGGCTGCCGCCTCTCCCGACCGGTCTGGCCTCGACTACGCCGCCCTCCTCAGCCGGCCGCTCCCGGATCCTCTGAATCGCCGGGGTCCTGGGTCTCCGGGCGGCGCCGGCGCCTCAGCCGTTCCGCAGGGCGGTGAGGGCGAAGGCGCGGGTGCCGGCGACGTGGCAGCGGGCGAGGTCGGCGGCGGCCTCGGGGTCGCGGGCGCGGATGGCGGCGAGCAGCTGCTCGTGCTCGGTGCACATCGGCGTGCTGCTCTCGGGGTCGGTGGTGAGGCGGAACAGCCGGCGCAGGCGGCCGTCGAGCGGGGCCATCAGGTCCTGGAGCAGCGGGTTGCCGGAGAGTTCGACGATCTCCCGGTGGAAGTCGGCGTTGAGGCCGACGATCTCGCGCAGCCGGCCGGTCTCGGCGGCCCGGCGGGTGCGGGTGAGGATGCGTTCGAGGTTCTTCAGCCCGGCGGGGGTGGCGTGCTGCGCGGCGAGGCTGGCGGCGAGCGCCTCCAGGGGCTCCCGGACGGCGAAGAAGTGCTCGGCGTCGGCGGCGCCGAAGCCGGCGACCACCGCACCCCGGCGGGCCTGGACGACGACGAAGCCCTCCGCCTCCAGGCGTTGCACGGCCTCGCGCACCGGGACGCGGGAGACGTTCATCGTCTCGGCCAGTTCGCGTTCGACCAGGCGGCGGCCGGCGGGGTACTCGCCCTCGATGATCCGTTCGCGCAACCGGACGTAGACGAGGTCCCGGAGCGACTGGTGGGCGTCGCCGGGCGTGTCGGTCATCGAGGGCTCCAGTCGGGTGGGGGCTGCGCCTGGTCACGGGGCTGCACAGATCATTTCAGATCGGCGGCCGATACCCCTTGTCTGGTATTCGGTATACCAGATAGCTTGAGGCCCCCGCCCGGGCCGCCGGTGCCGTCCCCCGATATCTCGGCAGGCCCGGGCGGGTTCACGACCCCCGAATCCTGGACGTTCATGTGATCACCCCCGACCTTCTGCTCGACGCCACGCTGCCCGACGGCAGCACGGCCGACGTCCACCTCGCCGACGGCCGGATCGCCGCCCTCACCCCGGTGTCCGCCCGACGGCCGGCGGACGGAACCGACGGTCCCCACGGCTCCGACAGCACCCACGGCACCCACGGCGACCGCCCCGGCGCCGTCCGCCTGCACGGCGCGCTGCTGCTGCCCGCCCTGGTCGACGGCCACGCGCACCTGGACAAGACCTTCCTCGGCGCGCCCTGGCAGCCCCACCGCCCCGCCGCGGACCTGCGCGCCCAGATCGCCTCCGAGCGCGTCCAGCGCCGCGAGGTCGCCCACCTCACGCCCGTCGCCGAGCGCGCCGAGACGCTGGCCCGCCGGATGGCCGCGCTCGGGACGGGCCACGTCCGCTCGCACGTCGACGTCGATCCGGACACCGGCCTCGACCACCTGCACGCCCTGCTGGAGGTGCGCGAGCGCGTCCGCGACGTCATCGGCGTCCAGCTGGTCGCCTTCCCGCAGAGCGGCGTGGTCGCCACCCCCGGCGTCGCGGACCTGCTGGACGCGGCCCTGCGCGAGGGCGCCGAGCTGATCGGCGGCCTGGACCCGGCCGGGTTCGACGGCGACGTGGACGGCCAGCTCGACATCGTCTTCGGCCTCGCCGAGCGCCACGGTGCCGGGGTGGACATCCACCTCCACGACGGCGGCCCGGTCGGCGCCTCCCAGCTGCGCGACATCGCGGACCGCACGGCGGCCCTCGGCCTCGGCGGCCGCGTCACGGTCAGTCACGCGTTCGCGCTGGGGGACCTCGGAATCACCGAACTCCTCACCACCACGCGGAAACTGGCGGACGCCGGCGTGGCGATCATGACCAACGGGCCGAGCCGGTCCATGCCGCCGGTCACGCTGCTGCACGAGCACGGCGTCCGGGTGTTCGCCGGCTCCGACAACATCCGCGACGCCTGGTGGCCGTACGGCACCGGCGACATGCTCGAACGCGCCACCATCATCGGCCTCCAGGGCGAGCTGATGACGGACGGCGAACTCGGGCTCGCCGCCGACCTGGTGACCACCCACGCGGCCGCCGCCCTCGGCCTCAGCGACTACGGTCTGACGCCCGGCGCCCGGGCCGACCTGGTGGCGATCGCCGCCGGCTCCGTGCCCGAGGCCGTCGCCGCCCACCCCGAGCGCCTGCTCGTCCTGCACGGCGGCCGGGTCGTCCTCGACCGCACCCGCTGACACCTCTCCTCTGACACCCCTCCGCACCTCTCCGCACCCCTCCGCACTCCCGGCGACCGGCCGAGGCCCCACCCCCGGCCCGTCCGGCCGGGGGTGGCCCCACCCCGCTCCACCCCTGTTGGAAGGACGCCCCCACCGTGAACCCCTCCGCGGAAAGAACCCGGCCCGCCCCCGTTGCCGCAGCCCCCGCCGACCCCGCCGCACCGTCGGCCGCGCCGGGCCGCCTCGCGGGCGGCCAGATCGGCACCACCGACCTGGTCTTCTTCGTGGTCGCCGCCGCCGCACCGCTCACCGTCCTCGCCGGCATCGCCCCCTTCGCCATCGGTGTCGGCGGCGCCTCGGCCCCCGCCGCGTACCTGATCTCGGGCGCGCTGCTCGTCCTGTTCGCCGCCGGCTTCACCGCGATGTGCATGTACGTCCGCAACGCGGGGGCCTTCTACGCGTACGTCGCGCGCGGCCTCGGCCGCACCCTGGGCGTCGTCACCGCCTACGTCGCGGTGGTCTGCTACAACCTCATCACCCCCGGCGTGGCCGCCGCCTTCGGCTACTTCGCGGCCGAGCACATCGAGCAGCGCACCGGCGCGCACGTGCCGTGGTGGCTGCTGTCGGGCGTCTGCGTGGTGGTGGTCGGCGTCCTGGGCTGGCTGAAGGTGACGCTCAGCGCCAAGGTGCTCGGCGTGGCGCTGGTCCTGGAGGTGCTGTCGCTGCTGGTGATGGAGGGCGGGGTGCTCTCCGAGCGCGGCACGGCCGCCCTCGACCCGGTCTCCTTCGACCCCTCGCTGCTCACCCAGGGTGGCGTCGCCGGGATGTTCGTGCTGGTCATCGGCGCCTTCACCGGATTCGAGGCGACGGCGATCTACGCCGAGGAGGCCCGCGACCCGCGCCGCACGGTGCCCCGGGCGACCTTCATCGCGATCGGTTTCCTCGCCGTCTTCTACGCCCTCGGCACCTGGATCGTGATGGGCGCGTACGGCACCGACGCCGCCGTCGCGGCCGCCCGCGCCGCCAACGGGCCGGACCTCACCTTCACCGCCGCCGAACGCTTCGTCGGCCTCTGGCTGTCCGACTCGATGCACGTCCTGATCGTGGTCAGTGCCTTCGCCTCGACCCTGGCCTTCCACAACGCGGCCGCCCGCTACCTCTACGCCCTCGGCCGCGAGGGCCTGCTGCCCCGACGGCTCGGCCGGATCTCGCAGCGCTCCGGTTCCCCGGGCCCGGCCGTGCTGGTGCAGAGCGGCTTCAACGCGGTGGTGGTCCTGCTGGGCGCGGTGCTGGCCGCCGACCCCTACCTGGTGGTGCTGCTCTGGTCCAACAGCGTGGGCGTGCTGGGCATCATGGCGATGCAGGCCCTCGCGGCGGTGGCGGTCTGGGCGTTCTTCCGCCGCGACCGGCGCGGCCTGTCGGCCTTCCGGGTGGTCTGGGCGCCCCTGCTGGCGGCCGCCGGACTGGCCCTGCTGACGGTGCTCGCCGTCTTCAACTTCAGTCTCCTGACCGGTGCTTCGGGCTGGGTGAACGCGGTGCTGCTGCTCCCGCTCCCGCTCGTCGCGGTGGCCGGCTACCTGGTGGCACGCCGGATCCGCCGCACGGACCCGGAGCGCTTCGCCCGCCTGACGGAGGTCGACGTCGAGCGCGACTGACCCTCACACCCGCCCACCGGCGCGGCGCCCCCTCCACGGCGAGGGGGCGCCGCGCCCTGACCGCCCGTGAGGCCGATGTCCTGAACGCCGTCGCCGACGGACTCTCCAACGTGGAGATCGGCCGGCGGCTGGTCATCGCGGAGGCGACGGTGAAGACCCACCTCCTGCGGATCTTCGCCAAGCTCGACGTCAGCGACCGCACCCACGCGGTGGTCGTGGCCCTCGAACGCGGGCTGCTGAACAGGAGCCGGCTGTACTGACCACGGAGGTTGGTGACGGGGTTCCCGGCCGGACGTCGCGCTGCCCCCGGCGGGCTCAGCCGGCCGCCGGTTCGAAGCGCACCTCGGGCTCGAAGTTGGCCCGGCGGGCGGCGCGGCGGAAGACGGTCAGCACGGCCGGGCCGACGATCAGGACCGCCGTGAAGGTGGTGACGGCGCGGCCGGTGTCCCAGCCGAGCGAGGTCGCCAGGTCGAACAGCAGGTAGCGGTGCCACTGCTCGGTGAACGGCAGTCCCGGCAGGTAGGCGATGGAGCTGTTCGGGTCCAGCGAGAACGGCCAGAAGGACAGGTTGAGCAGGAAGCCGAACAGGTAGCCGGAGACCGAGCCGTACACCGCGAGCAGGGCGATCTCCCCCTTCCCCCGGGCCCTCGGCAGCATTCCCGCGAGCATCCCGACGAAGGCGCAGCCGAACATCTGGTACGGCATCCAGGGCCCGACGCCGCCGGTCAGCAGCGCGGAGGCGAACAGCGAGGTGCAGCCCAGGGTGAAGCCGAAGCCGGGGCCGAACACCCTCCCGGCCAGGACGAGCAGGAAGAAGACCGTCTCGATGCCCGCCGTGCCCGCGCCGAGCGGTCGCAGTCCGGCGTTGACGGCGGAGAGCACCCCGAGCATGGCCAGTGCCTTGGCGTCGATGCCGCCCGCCGAGATCTCGGCCACCACGACGGCGATCACCAGCACCAGCAGCGCGCCGAAGATCAGCGGCGGGGCGTACGAGGAGCCGAACCTGCCGGGCGCGACGACGAACGGCCAGCAGAAGGCGACCAGTCCGACGAAGGCGGCCAGCGCGACGGCGATCCGGGCCCGGCCCGGAATCCGCACCGCGGCCACGGAGTTCACCGCTCCACCGCCGTCCGGTCCAGCGCGGCCGAGACCTGATGAATCGTCAGGTAGGGCAGTGGGGAGAGGACCTTGGCGGTCTGCGGTGCGAACGTCGGTGAGGCGGTGACGACTTCGACTGTCGGCCCGTCCGCCACCACCTCGCCCTCGGCCATCACCACCACCCGGTCGGCGGCGGAGGCGACGAACTCCACGTCGTGGGTGGAGATCACCACGCTGCGGCCCTCGGCGGCGAGCCCGTCGACGATCCGCACCAGCGCCTCCTTGGCGGCGTAGTCCAGGCCCCGGGTCGGCTCGTCCAGCAGCACCACCGTCGGTGCGGCGGCGAGTTGGACGGCGAGCACCAGGGCGAGCTTCTGCCCTTCGGAGAGGTCCCGGGGGTGGCCGCTGTCCGGGATGCCGGGGGCGAGCCGGTCCAGGATCTCCCGGGCCTTCGGGCCGTCGGTGGCGGACTCCCGGTCGGCCTGGGCGAGTTCGTCCCGGACGGACTCCAGGTAGAGCAGGTCGGTCGGGGTCTGCGGGACGAGGCCGACCAGCCTGCGGGCCTCGGCGGCGGAGAGCCGCTTCGGGTCGACGCCGCGCCTGGCCCCGGCGACCCTGACCGTGCCGCCCTGCCGGGGGCCGGAGCCCTGGAGGGCCCACAGCAGCGAGGACTTGCCGGAGCCGTTGCGGCCCATCAGCGCGGTCACCTCGCCCGCCCGGAGCTCCAGGTCGACCTCCCGGACGGCCGCCACCGGCCCGTACCGGACCACCACCCCGTGGGCTTCCAGCACCCGCTCCCCCGCCGCCGCTGCCCGGCGCGGCGGTGGAACGGGCAGTCCGGTGAGCCGCTCCCGCAGCGGCGCGGCGGCCCGGCGGGCGTCCCGGACTGACAGCGGCAGGGGGCGCCACCCGGCCAGCCGGCCCAGGTGGACGACGGGCGGGGCGACCGAGGTGTCCGCGAACAGCTCGGCGGGCGGGCCGTGCACGACGGTGCCGTCCCCGGGCAGGTGGACGACCCGGTCGGCGTACTGGACGACGCGCTCCAGCCGGTGCTCGGCGAGCAGCACGGTGACGCCCAGGTCGTGCACCAGCCGGGTGATCGCGGCGAGCACCTCCTCGGCGGCGGTCGGGTCCAGCGCCGAGGTGGGCTCGTCCAGCACCAGGACGCGCGGGTGCGCGGTGAGCACCGAACCGATGGCGACCCGCTGTTGCTGCCCGCCGGACAGCTCGTGCAGGGCGCGGTGGCGCAGCTCGGCCAGGCCCAGCAGGTCGAGGGTCTCCTCGACCCGCTTGCGCATCGTCTCCGGCGGGATCGCCAACTGCTCCATCGCGTAGGCGAGTTCCTCCTCCACCGTGTCGGTGGTGAAGCCCGCCACCGGGTCCTGCCCCACCACGCCCACCACGTCGGCGAGTTCGCGCGGCGGGTGGTCGGCGGTGTCCCGGCCGTCCACGGTGACCCGGCCGCGCAGGGTGCCGCCGGTGAAGTGCGGGACCAGTCCGTTGACGGCGCCGAGCAGGGTCGATTTGCCGACGCCGGTGCGGCCGACCACCAGGCACAGCTCGCCCTCGGGGACGTGCAGGTCGACGTCGCGCAGCACGGGTTCGGCGGCGCCCTGGTAGCGGACGCCGACGTGGTCGAAACGGATCACTGTGGTACCTCGGCGTCGGTGCGGTCATGCGGCGGAACAGACTTGGCGGGCGGGGCGATCGGCGGCACGGAGGCGGTCGGCGAAACGGAGGCGATCGGCGCCACGGAGGCGGTCGGCGCCGCGGGGCCCGCCGGGCGGGGCTGGTCGGGCGGCGGGGCGATCAGCCCGGCCGCGCCGGCCAGCAGCACCGCGACGGCGGGCACCAGCGGCAGCGCGGGCCAGCTCAGCGGGTGCAGCGAGGGCGACAGGTCGGTCGGGTCGTAGCCGACGGTGCCGAACAGCGTCACCGCGGCCAGGATCCCGCTGGCCGTCACGCCCCACTCGGCAGCCCGGAACCGATCCGGCCGGTAGGTGGTGCGGCGCACCCGCCGCCCGCCGAGGGCCAGGCCCGCGCAGCACAGCGCCGAGCCGGCCAGCAGCGCCGGGATGCCCAGGAAGGCCGGCGCGGTGCCGTCCAGCAGTCCGTACGCCCCCGCGCAGAGCCCGGCCATGCCGAGCAGCATCAGGGCACCGGTGGCCAGGCGGGAGCCACGGGCTACGGTGCCCGAGCGGCCGTAGCCGCGCGAGTCCATCGCGGCGGCCAGCTTCAGCGAGCGTTCCAGCGCGTCCTCCAGGACGGGGACGACGATGCCGCGCAGCGCCCGTACGCCCTTGCCGCCGCCGGCCCTCAACCGTCGGGCCCGGGCGACCCGTTGGACGCTCTGGACGAGCTGCGGCGCGACGCTCACCGAGACCGTGACGGCCACGCCCAGCTCGTACAGCGCGCCCGGCAGCACCCGCAGCGCCCGCTTGGGGTTGGCCAGGGTGTTGGCGGCGCCGATGCAGCAGATCAGGCAGGCCAGCCGCAGCCCGTCGAAGGCGGAGGAGAGCACCGCCTCCAGCGACACCGGGCCGCCGATCTCGATGCCCGCGTACCAGGCCGGGGTCGGGATGTGCGGCAGGGTGAACATGACGTGGTCGCTCGCGGTGACGCCGGTCGCGAAGACGCAGCGGAACGCCACCCGGATCGCGATCACCACCAGGGCCAGCCAGAGGTAGTAGCCGAAGCCGCGCGCCCAGGGCGCGTCGGTGCGGCGGGCGCTGACGACGTAGCCGAGCACGGCCAGCACCAGCAGGAGCAGCAGCGGGTTGGTGGTGCGGCTGGCGGCGGTGGCGAGCGCCAGCGCCCAGGCCCACCAGGCCACCGGGTGCAGGGTGCGCGGCGCCCGGCGGCCGTCCAGGGCCGCGGTCGTCACCGTCACCGCGTCCGCCGGCGGCGCCGACGGGCGGACGCCACGCCGGCCCCGCCGAGCACCACGGCGGCCAGCACGGTGAAGACCAGGGGCAGTACCGATCCGGTGCTGGTCTTGGGCTCGGCGGCGGGGGCGGCGTCCACCACGACGGTGGTCGGGGACGGGGGCGGCGCCGCCTGGTCGGCGGGGGTGTCGGTGGGCGCGGGCGTGCCGGTCGGGGCCGGGGTCTCCTCGGGCGCGGCGGCGGTCGGGGCCTGCTCGGGCGCTCCCTCGGCGGGCGGCGCGCCGTCGACGGGTGCGGGGGCGTCGGGGGCGGGGACATCGGGGGCGGGCACACCTCCCGCGGCGGGCGGCCGGGCCCCGGCGGGCGGGGGCGTGGCCGCGGGGCCCCGGCCGGAGCCGCCGCCGTTCGCGGCGCTGCCCGCGCCACCGCTGCTGCCACCACTACTGCTGCCACCACCGGTGCCACCGCCCGAACTCCCGGACCCGCCGGCGCCGTTGCCGCCCGAGCCGGTGCCCGCTCCGGTCCCGCCGGAGCTGCCGGAGCTTCCACTGCCGCCCGGGGCGGTGTTGTGGGCCCGCAGCGATTCCGGCGAGACGGTGGGGCGGCCCTCGGTGCCCTCGATGTTGGTGCCGCCGAAGATCCACAGGTCGACGCTGCCGGGCTTCGGGTGGTAGGACATCGCGCCGAGCTGGCTGTAACTCCAGTCCTTGTCCCCGGGATCGGCGTGCCAGTACGACCAGTAGGCGCTGGCCGGCGGGGTGAGCACGCACTTCTCCTGGTCGGCCGTCGGGAACTGCTTGCCGCCCTGGTAACCGCTGTACCCGATCCGGCAGATGAAGGCCGGGCCGTCGTGGCCGGTGCCGGTGGTCCGCCAGCCGCCCTGGTTGAGCAGCTCGTAGCCGCTGGTCGGGGTGGTGCCGCAGGAGCGCAGCACCGGGCCGCCCCACCTGCTCATGTCCACGGCCAGGACGACGCCCGAGCCGGCGGTGCACTGGTCGATCGGCTGCGGGGTGGCGGCGGCCGGGGTGGCCGTGCCGAGCAGGGCCAGGACGCCGGTCACGGCGCCGAGCGGGGACGCCGTCCGACGGCCGTTCGTACGGGGGGTGTTCACCGGTGCCTCCCCGGGCTGGTGCGGGCGCGGCGGATGCCGACGGCGGTGCCGCCGGCCAGCAGCAGGGCCACCGCCGGCAGGGCGAGGGCGTCCACGTCGGTGCCGGTCCGGGCCAGGTCGGAGCCGGTCGGGCCGGGGTTGCCGGCCGGCCCGGCGCCGTCGTCCGCGCCACCGGCGCCCGGCGAGCCCGTGGCGGTGGGCGAGTTGGTGGCGGCGGGCGAGTTGGTGGCGGCGGGCGAGTTGGTGGCGGTGGACGGCCCGGACGCCGTGGGCGAGCCCGAGCCCGTCGGCGACGCGGTCGGCCGCGGGGTGGCCTCACCCCCCACCGGCCGGCTCAGCGTGCCGAAGGAGGTGCCGACCGCGCCGCCCAGCACCTGGGTGGACGCCCGCACGTCCGAGCCCGGCTGTCCCCCGGCCGCGACGTTGAAGCCGCCGTCCGGGTTCTGCTGCCCGGCCAGGAAGTCCCGGGCCCGGGCGATCGCGGTGCCGTACTGCCCGGCCCGCAGCGAGAGCGCCTGGACGGCGAGGGCGGCCGAGTTGGTGGAGTCCCCGGCCGCGCCGGGGAAGCCGCCGTCGGCGAGCTGCCGGCCCTCGATCCAGGCGACCGCGCGGTCCACGGCCCGCTTGGCCTCCGGGTCGTCGGTGCGCAGGTCGAGCGCCATCGCGGCGATCGCGGTGCTGTCCACGTCGGAGTCACCGGTGGCCGGGATCAGGCTCGGCCAGGAGCCGTCCGGATGCTGGAGGCCACTCAGGTAGCGCACCGGCTCGGCGGCGTGGGCGGCGTCCCCGGCCCGCAGCTGGGCCATGACGCCGAGGGACTGGGAGAACACCGAGGTCGCGTACCGGTAGTTGCCGCGGTCGGCGCAGGAGGTGTCGGGGGCCTTGCCGGGCTCGGCGCAGACCGCCGCGGCCAGGGCGGCGATCAGGTCCTGCCTGGCGAAGGCGCGCGGGTTGCGGCCGGTCACCTCGGCGAACAGCGCGGCCTTGCCGATCGAGCCGCCGCCGGCGAACTCGGTGCCCACACCGGTCCAGTCGTCGACGGTGCGCCCGCTGCCGTCCGCCCCGCGACCGTCGAGGAAGTCGGTGAGGCGGCGCAGCGCGGCGTCGTCGGTGCCGGTGGCGGCGAGCGCGAAGCCGGCGTCGATGGTGAGGCCGAAGTCGCCGAAGCCGGTGCCGGGGAAGGACTCGTAGTAGTGGCCGTCGAGCAGCCGGGCCGGGTCGGTGAGGTAGGCGCCGCCCTTGGCGAGGTCGGGCATCCGGCCGCCGGGCTGCGGGGTGGTGAGGTCGTGGGTCAGCTCGGCGAGGTCGGTGCCGGCCAGGGCCAGGACGGACTGCTCGGTGGCGAAGTGGTCGGCGTCGACGGCCGAGGGGTCGGCGCCGAAGCCGCCGCCGGGCAGCTGCCGGGCGGCGAGCCAGCCGGTGGCGGCGGCGCGGGCGTCGGCCTTGCCGGCGGCGTGCAGGGCCTGGGCGGCCAGCGCGGTGGTGGTGGTGTCGCCCGTGCCGGCTCCGGCGTACGGCCGGAAGCCGCCGTCGGGCTCCTGCCGGGCGGCGAGCCAGGTGGTGGTCCGCTGGACGGTCTCGGGGGCGGCCCCGGCCCGGCGCAGGGTGAGGGCGGCCAGGGCGGTGGTGGCGGGGTCGGCCTCGCAGTGGTCGCCGGGGGCGATGTTGACGGACGAGAAGCCGCCGTCGGCGCACTGGGCGGAGGCGAGCCGGGCGACGGCGCTCGGCGGGACGTCCGCCCCGGCCCGGGCGAGGGCCAGCAGGGCGTACGCCTGGTTGATCGGCCAGGTGGCGCCCTCGAAGTCCCCGGCGGCGGTGCAGGCGCCGGCCTTGCCGGGGGCGTCGCAGACGTGGCCGGCGAGCGCGGCGATCAGGTCGTGGCCGCCGAAGTCGCGCGGGTTCCCGCCGGTGGCCTCGGCGACCAGGGCGAGCAGTGCGGCCGCCTGCACGCCGGGGGCCGCGTCGGGGCCGGCGGGGAACGCGAACTCCTGGGTGTGGGCGGCGAGGTGGGCGATGAGCTTGCGCACGGTGTCGTCGTGCCCGCCGGTCGCGGCGAGCGCGAGGGCGGTGTCGGCGGTGGCGGCGTGGTCGACCGTGCCCCAGTCGTCGACGACGTGGTCCCCGTCGGTCAGCCGGCCGATCAGCCAGCGGGCGGCGGCGGGCAGGTCGCCGGTGGACGGCTTCGGGGTGCCGGTGGGCGTCGTGGTCGGGGAGGCGGTCGGGCTCGCGCCGCCGGTCGGCGACGGCGAGGCACCGCCGGTGGCGCGGACCGATGCCGGGCTGAAGGTCGGCGTGCCGCTGGTGCCGCCGATGTCGGTGCCGCCGTACACCCAGGCCTCGACCTCGCCCGGGCCGGGCTTCTGGGACATCGCGCCGAGCGTGGCGTACTTCCAGGTGTCCTGTCCGGCGGGGGCGATCCAGTAGGACCAGTACCCGGTCGCCTGCGGGGTGTTGACGCAGGCCTCCTTGTCCGGGGTCGGGTACTGGGTGCCGCCGTCGAACGCGCCGTTGCCGAGCCGGCAGATGAAGCCGGGGCCGTCGTGGGCGGTGCCGGTGGTGCTGAACCCGGCGTTGTGCAGCAGGTTCATCCCGGTGGTGGGGTGGGCGTCGCAGCCGCGCAGCACGCCGCCGCCGAACGGTCCGAAGTCGACCGCGACGACCGCGCCGGAGGTGGCGGTGCACTGCTCCATCGGGTCCGCGTGCGCGGTCCCGGGCAGTGCCGCCAGGGCCAGGCTGCCCGCGGTGAGGGCGAGGGCGGTGGCCGCCGCCGGGACGGCGGTGCCTCGCCGCCACCCGGTGGGACGGTGTCTGTGGACCGGCACGGAAACGACTCCCTGTGACTCCGGCGCCGGCGCGGACACGGGGACGCAGCAGGGCACGCCCCGGGACGGGGGCGTTCCGTACCGCGTCGCAGTCCTCGACGACGCTCGTGCGTGTTCCGTGGCGCAGGCATTCCGACTCGTCCGCCGCCACGAGCCGGAACGGCTCGCCACGACGGGCACACGGTTGCGGGACAGCGCCGGATTCGCACCGGCTTCCCCTGACAGCCACGGAGGAAAAACGCTTCATCAGACCATGCCCGCGCCGACCGGGTCAACGCTTCGTCATATCGCCTGCGTCACGGTCGACAAGGGCCTGAATACGGTAACGTCCCGGCTCGGCCGAGCGGGGGAACCCGGTGCGAATCCGGGGCTGACGCGCAGCGGTGTGCGGGGTGGCTCGTCCACCCCGCGAGCCCGAATGCCCGGCGGCCGCACAGCTCTGCGGAAGTCCGTCCACGCGATCCGGGCGTCGGCCGCCCTCACGCCGGCGCACGTCCGTCGGCGCGCCTGGGCACGGTCGGAGCCCCCCTACCCCAGGAGCCCTTCCCGTGACCACCGCCTCCCGTCCGCCCGTCCACCGGAACCTCTCCGCCCACCGGAGCCTGCCCGCCCGCCGGGGCCTCGCCGCCGCCGTTGCCGTCCTGGCCGCCGCCGGCTGCGCGCTCGCCACCGCGATACCGGCCGGGGCCACCGCCACCCCCACCCAGATCGCCACCTCCCGCACCAACGGCGTCGCCTACCTGCGCACCCTCCAGGGCGCGGACGGCGGCTACGCCGGCAGCGGCCTGTCCAACGAGTGGGCGTTCAGCGCCTTCGCCGCCGCCGGGACGGCCGCCGCCGACGTCACCCCGGGCGGCGACGCCTCCAAGAACGCCCGCCTGGTGTACCGCAACCAGCTCGCCGCGCCGTCCTGGCCGAGCGCCAACCCGGTGGTCACCGACTACGAGCGCGGCATCCTCAACTCCTACGCGGCGGGCATCGATCCGGCCCGGGTCGGCCCCGGCCGCAACCTGGTCGCCGACGCGGTCTCCTACTGGCAGACCGCCGAGCCCGGCTACTACGGTCCGTCCGGCAACGTCAACGGCACCGTCTTCGCCCTGCTCGCCCTCGGCGGCGCCCGCACCCAGAGCGGCGCCCAGCGGGTGCCGCAGCCGCTGCTGGACGCCTCGGTCGCGGCGGTGCGCGCCAACCAGCACGTCGACGGCGGCTGGAACTACAGCAAGGCGGCGGGCGACCCGACCGCGCTGAACCAGACCAGCGACATCGACATGACCGGCGCGACGATGGCCTCGCTGTGCGTGGCCGGGGTGCCCGCCACCGACCCCGCGGTCGTCGGGGCGAAGAACTTCCTCCGGGCCAAGCTGACCCCCTCCGGCGCGTTCAACGCGATGTACGGCATCAACACCGACTCCAACGGCTGGGCCGTCTCCGGCCTCAACGCCTGCGGGATCAACCCGCAGGGGTCGGACTTCACCACCCTCAGCGGCAAGACCCCGCTGGACTTCCTGATCGCCCAGCAGTTCAACCCCGGCGGCGGCTTCCGCTACCAGCCCACCGACACCGCCCCCAGCGCCTACGCCTCGGTGGACGGCCTGCGCGCGGTCGCCGGCGGCGGTTTCACGGCGGCGCCGCCCACCCCGGTCACGGTGGGCGAGCCGCGCTGGGCGGCCGCCACCGCCTTCACCCCGGGCACCGCCGCCCGGCTCGCCCTGGTCGTCGACGACGGCTCCGGCCACCCGCGCGCCTGCGCGGTGACCGTCACCCCGACGGGCGCCACCGCCACCCTCGGCGACGTGCTCGACGCGGCGGCCGGTGCCACGCCGTCCGGCTGCGTCACCGCCGTCACCCCGGCGAGCGGCGGCGGCACCGTCACCTCGCTCAACGGCGTCGCGAACGCGGGCGCGTCGAGCTGGAAGCTGTCGGTGGACGGCGGCGCGGCGACGGCCGCGGCCCGCTCGGCCACCATCGGCCTCGGCGACACGGTCTCGCTCCGCTACGG
>NZ_JBHTWX010000153.1:0-16674 GCF_042792155.1 Kitasatospora sp. NPDC056651
GGCTGCCCGGACCGTATGGACGGTCC
This sequence comes from Kitasatospora sp. NPDC056651, assembly GCF_042792155.1. NCBI lineage: Bacteria > Bacillati > Actinomycetota > Actinomycetes > Kitasatosporales > Streptomycetaceae > Kitasatospora > Kitasatospora sp. NPDC056651. The sequence continues at coordinate 27 of NZ_JBHTWX010000153.1, forward strand.
GGGCGGCCGCGCCCGGTGGTACCCGTACTGCCGCTGGATCAGTCAGACCGGACCGATCGAGCCGGTGGTACCGGTCGTACTGGTCAGATGCAGTACGGGCGGGTGCAGGAGCCCTCGCACGAGATGCTGATCAGGGCTTCCTCCTGCTCGCCGAGCTCGGTGGCGACCAGGTCCTGCACGTCGAGGTCGAACAGCTCCTGCATGTCGTTGGCCATGGGGGGCCTCCCTTCGTCAGTGCCGCGACTGGCCGCGGCGAACTGCAGCGGACGTTAGGCACTTGTGCGGGTCCCGACAATGACCGCGCACAGATGAATAGGTGGATTCAGCCAACTCTTGATGACTTCTGATCAACTGTGGACAGTTCTCGATCACCGGGATAGAACGAGCCCACAGAGCCACGCGATACAGGCGATACCTCGACATGGCGACACGAAGCACGGGGGCACGGTGGGCAGGAAGACGCACGCGGCAGACCAGGACGCGCTCTTCACCGCGACCGGCCCCGTCCTGCTGCGGGCACCCGCGCTGGCCCGCCCGCACCGCCACACCTCCGGGCCCGACACCTCCGGACCCGGTGCCGCCGGACCCGACGAGGGTGCGCTCGTGGCCCACCTCGCGGAAGCCGCCGCTGATCCGGTCCTGTGCGAGGCCGTCGAGATCTCCAGCCCCTCCCTGGCCGACCTGCTGCACCAGACCGCCGCCGCGACCACCGATGACGCCCACCTTCCCACCGCCCTTCGCCCCACCGCCCTTCGCCGCGCGGCCGAGGCCGTCGGCCGCTACCGGCTGCGGATGGCCACCCGCCCCACCCCCTTCGGCCTGATGGCCGCCGTCGCACCGGCCCGCTTCGGCACCCGCGCCGAGGTCCGCTGGGACGGCGCCGAACGCCGCGCCTTCCGTCCCGACCTCGGCTGGCTCCTCCCGCTCCTGGACCGGCTGCGCACCGACCCCCGGGTGCTGGCCGGCCTGAGCCTGGCCGCCGACCAGCAGATCACCCCGCGCGGTGACCGGCTCGTCCTGCCGTACCTGCCCGAACGGCGCACCGCCACCGGCACCGCCCCCAGCGCCGGATCCGCCGCCGGGGGCGCGGGCCCGCAGCCCGTCACCGAGCGGACCGTACGGGCCACCGCCGTCGTCCGCGCCGCCGTCCGGCACGCCGCCGGCCCGCTGCGCCACGCCGACCTGCTCGCCGCGCTGGCCGCCGACTTCCCCGCCGCCCCCACCGAGGCGATCGCCTCCCTGGTGCGCACCCTGGTGGTCCAGGGTTTCCTGCTCACCGACCTCACTCCCCCGCCGGACTGCACCGACCTGCTCGGCCACGTCCTCGACCGACTGCCCGACGACCACCCCGTGCGCACCGAACTCGCCACCGTACGAGACCTGTTGGAGCGGGCTTCCGCCCTGCCGCGAGGGCAGGCCGGCGCCGTGCTGCGCGAGGCGCGCCGACGGATGGCCGGCCTCGCGCCCACCGACCGCCCGCTGCACGCGGACCTCGCGCTGGACGCCGAGGTGGTCCTGCCCGAGCAGGTCCGCACCGACCTGGAGCGCACCGCCACCCTGCTGTGGCGGCTCTCCCCGCCGGCCACCGCCCCCGAGCACCTGCGCGCCTACCACGCGGAGTTCGTCGAGCGGTACGGCACGGACAGCCCGGTGCCGCTCGCCGAACTGCTCGACCCCGACACCGGTCTCGGCCCGCCGGCCGGCTACCGGCGCCCGGCCGGTGCCCGCGGCGCGGCCAACCCGCAGCCCGCCCGCCCCCGCACCGACGCCGACGCGGCCCGCGACCGGGTGCTGGCCGAACTCGCCGCCGGCGCCCTCGTCGACCGCGAGCCCGGCGCCCCGCTGCCCGAGGTGGTCCTCGACGACGAGCTGCTCGCCCGTCTGGTCCCGTCGCCGGGGGAACCGGGCACCGCCGCCGACACCCCGCCCGCCTCGCTGGAGCTGTACGCCGAACTCGCCGCCGACTCCCTCGACGCCCTGGACGCCGGGCACTTCCGCCTCGTGCTCTCCCCCACCGCCGGCAGCGACCGGGCCGGCGCCACCTTCGGCCGCTTCGCCGCCCACCTCGCCGGTGGCGAAGCGGAAGGCGGCGGCGCCCTGCTCGCCACCGCTGCCGGAACCGCCCCCGAAACCGGTGAAGTCCTCGACGCCCACCTGGAGTTCACCCCCTACCGCCCCCGCCACGCGAACATCGCCCTCACCCCCCGCTGGCTCACCCACCGCGTCGCCGTCAGCGCCTTCCCCGACCCCGGCGGCCCCACCGCCCTGCCGCTGGACGACCTCGTCGTCCTCGCCGACACCGAACGCCTCACCGTCCACTCCCGCAGCCTCGGCCGGGAGATCCGCGCCACCGCCCACCACGCGCTCAACCTGCGCACCGGCGCCCCCAACGCGGCCCGCTTCCTCCAGGAGGTCGCGCTCACCGGCCAACGCCCCTGGCAGCCCTGGGACTGGGGCGCCGCCGCCGGCGCCCCCGCCCTGCCCCGGGTCCGCCGCGGCCGGGTCGTCCTCGCCCCCGCCGCCTGGCGCCTCACCGCCCCCGTGCCGTCCGCCGACACCCCGTACGAGCAGTGGGCCGACGGCCTCGACCGCTGGCGCCGCCGCTGGGGCGTGCCCGCCGCCGTGCGCCTGCTCAGCGGCGACCAGCGGATCAGCCTCCACCTCGACGACCCCTGGCACCGGCGCCTGCTGCACAGCCAGTCCCGCTCCGCCCAGCCCACCGTGCTCCAGGAGGACCTCACCGGCGACGGGGACACCGGCTGGCTGCACGGCCCCGGCGGCGCCCACACCACCGAGATCGTCGTCCCGCTGCGCCGCGCCGCCCGCCCGGCACACCCCGCCGTGCGCCGGCCGCTGCCCGCTCCCCACCCCCGCACCCCCGAACTGCCCGGCGGCCCCTGGCTGTTCGCCCGCCTCGCCGCCGCCGAGGCCCGCCACGACGAGATCCTCGCCGACCACCTGCCCCGCCTGCTCGCCGCGCTGCCCGGCTCGGTGGACCGCTGGTTCTTCATCCGCTACCGCGACCCCGCGCCCCACCTGCGGCTGCGCTTCCACGGCACCCCGGCCGACCTCGCCGCCGGTCTGCTGCCCGCCCTCCACGACTGGGCCCACGACCTGCGCCGCGCCGGCCTCGTCGCCGACCTGCGCCTGGACGGCTACCTGCCCGAGACCGACCGCTACGGCGGCCCCGCCGCCCTCGCCCACGCCGAACGCGTCTTCCACGCCGACAGCCTGGTCTCCCTCGCCGCGCTGCGCCTGGCCCGCACCGCCCGCACCGCACCCGGCGAACTGCTCGCCGCCGTCAACCTCACCGCCACCGCCCAGGCCTTCCTCGCGGCCCGCCCCGCCCCGCCGCCCGTCGGCACCTGGGTCGCCGCCACCTACCCGAAGTCCGAACTCCACCACCAGGCCTTCCGCACCCACCGTGCCGCCGCGCTGCGCGCCATCGGCCCGGACGGCCCCACCGCTCCCGCCGGCGGCCTGCTGCCCGCCGACCCCGCCCTGACCGCCGCCTGGCAGCAGCGGGCCGCCCTCCTCGCCGACTACGCCCCCCAGCTCACCCCGCCCGCCGCCGGCCCGGCCCTCGCCTCCCTCCTCCACATGGGCCACAACCGCCTCATCGGCATCGACCGCGAAGCCGAACGCCGCGCCTACGCCCTCGCCCGCGGCACCCTCGAAGCCCACCGCGCCCGCACCGCCGCCCCGAACGAGAGCCGATGACTCCGACCGACATCCTCCAGGCGGTCACCGCCCGACTCGCCGGCCCCGTCTCCCCCGAGACCGCCGCCGGCCCCGGCCTCGGCACCGGCCTCGCCGGTACGGCGCTCGCCCTCGCCGTCCTCGCCGACCAGGACCCGGGGCTGCGCCGGGCCGCGCACGAGCGGCTCACCGAGGCGGTGCGGGCCCCCGGCGCGATGCGCGGCGGCGGCCTGTACTCCGGCGTCGCCGCCGTGGCCTTCGCCGCGCGCACCATGGCGCGGGCCCCCGGCGAGTACCGCGGGCTGCTGGACGCGCTGACGCCCCGGGTCGGCGAGTCCGCCGCCGGGCGTGCGGCCGCGCTGCGGGCCGACCTGGCGGCGGGCGCGGGGCTGCGGGCGCACACCTTCGACGCCGTCTCGGGCGCGGCGGGTCTCGGCCGGCTGCTGCTGGCCCTGGAGCCGGACGGGCCCGCGCTGGCCGGGGTGCTGGCCGCCCTGGTCGAGCTGGCCGCGCCGAGCGAGCCGACCGAACCGACGGCGCCGACCGAGCCGGCCGCGCCGACCGGCGGGCCGCTGCCGCGCTGGTGGACGGCGGGCGGGCCGGGGCTGCCCGGCGCGGACCCGGACCATCCCCGCGGCCACGTCAACCTCGGTCTGGCGCACGGAATCCCGGGCCCGCTCGCACTGCTGGCCCTGGCCTGGCGCCAGGGCGTGCGGGTGCCTGGCCAGGACGAGGCGATCGAGGCCCTGGCGCTCGGGCTCGCCGCGCACCGGATGCCCGCCGGCGGCTGGCCGATGACGGTGCGCGTCGAGGACGTGGAGCAGGGCCGCCCGCCGGCCGACGCCCCGACCCGGGCGGCCTGGTGCTACGGCACCCCGGGCGCGGCCCGCTCGCTCTTCCTGGCCGGCACCGCGCTGGGCCGCGACGACTGGCGGGCCGCCGCCGTCACCGCCCTCGCCGACGCCCTGGCCGAGCCCGCCGGCTGGCACCTGTCCGGCGCCGGGCTCTGCCACGGCACCGGCGGCCTGCTGCGGATCACGCAGCGGATGGCCGAGGACTCCGGCTCCGCCGACCTGGCCGCCCACCTGCCCGCGCTCGCCGAGGCCACCGCCCGCGACCTCGCCGCCGCCCTCGCCGCCGACGAGCCCGCCACCCTCCTGGAGGGCACCGCCGGCGCGGCCCTCGCCCTCCACGCCCGCACCCACCCCGACGCCGCCGCCCCGGACTGGGACGCCTTCCTCCTCCTCGCCTGAGCCCGCCCCGGAAACGCGACGGGGAAACCCCGCGAAAACGCAACGAGAAAACACGGCAGGGAAAGCGCCGAGGAAAGCGCCGAGGAAACACGAAAGGGCCCCCGACGACCAGCGGTCGCCGGGGGCCCTGACAATCGGCCGTGAATTCAGCCTTTCCCGATTCGCCTACCAGGGGAGTTCGGTGGCATCACCGAACAGCACCCGGTAGAGCGGCCCGTCCTCCGGCTCCTCGTCCGGAGGGATCCTGAAGGGCACGCTGGTCTTCGACTCCTCGGCCGAGAGGAGGTGGAATCCCGATTCCCGCAGGATCCCGAGGATCCGCGCCCCGGTCGGGTCGTCCGTTTCCACGACCGCGGTCGAGACCGCGTTCCGGAGGAACACCCCGGACCTGTCCACCCGGATCACCATGGCGAACGGGCCGACCATGGACAGCTGCACGAGCCACGTGCGCCGCCGCCCGCCGTCGACCTCCAGGTCGAAGCAGACGTAGTCGTCGAGGTTGGTGCGGTCCTGGACCGGGGCGATCGCCGAGATCCGGCGGATCGGCTCGGCGTAGGGGTTCCGCTCGTAGCACTCCCCCACGAAGGAGAAGTCCGGGTTCGCGAGGTCGCCGTACGCCCTGGCCGCCCATGCGGGCCAGTCGTCCGGTCCTTCGGCCTTTTCCACCGGGATTCCCGCCATTCCACTCGTCATTCGGAGTTCGTCATCCGTAATACGTCATCCGTCATTCGTGCTGCGACCTACTTGCGGTACGGCGACCCGTGCATTTTACCCTTCTTGCTGGTGACGCGTACGACGCGCTGGAGTTCGCCGTGCATTCCACGGCCGACCGGGAACGGCATCTTGAGCTTCCGCTCGTTTCCGGCTCCGCCGGTCTTGCGGCCGAACGCGTTGGCGAACCTCGTCAGCCGGTCGGCGTGCTTGCTGCTGAGCCAGGTGGACGTGGGCTTGTTGGTCTTCATCCGGTTGGCGTAGTGCGTGGTGCCCAGGATGTGGCCCTGCTGCTGCTGGAAGTTGATCGGCATCTTGTACCGCGCCTTCGCCTCCTTGACGGCCACCTTGGCCGCCTGGATGGTGCGGGACGCCTTGACCGCCTTGACCGCGACCGAGGCCGCCTTCACGACGACGGCCGCTCCGACCGCCGCCGCCACCACCGTGACGGCCATCTCGGCCGCCTTCGCCCAGTTGCCGCTGGCGGCGTAGGAGACCGTGGAGACCGCCGCCGCGATCGAGCCGATCGGGCCGGGGACCACCACGGAGACGACCTCGGCCACCTTGGCGACGACCTCGACCGACTTCTTCAGCCACTTGGGCATGCCCCAGTTGCCGTCGAGGTCGGTGCAGTTGACCGGGTCGCCGGTGCAGTAGTCGTACGGGCTGGCGTTGCCGCCGGGGACGGGGTCGATCTGCAGGAACCGGCCGAGGGCCGGGCTGTAGAGGCGGGCACCCATGAGGATGTCGCCGTCCTGGGCCTCGGCGGAGCGCTGCTTGCCGCCGAGCCAGCCGTAGCGGACCAGCTCCTGGCCGTCCTGCGGGATGCCGAACTCGTCGAAGTCCAGCACCACCGGCTTGGCCAGGCCGGTGTCGGTGGTGACGACCACCGACCCGAACAGGTTGGTCAGCTGGAGCTGGACGTCACCGGACTTGCCGGTGGTGGCGACCAGGTCGGCGTCCGGGCCCGAGACGTTGCGGGTCAGGGTGCCCTGGGCGGTGTCCTCGACGGTCCAGCGGACCTCGTCGGAGTCGTCCCCGTAGTGGTTCAGCTTCGAGGTCGCGCCGGCCCAGGTGCCGTCGGCCTGCTTCTTGCTGGTGGTGAACGCGGTCGGGCGGTGGGCGGCGTCGACCGTCCACTCCTGCCGGGTGTCCCCCTTCTCCTGGGCGGCGACGCGGTCGTTGGCCCAGTAGGTGTCGGTCGCGCCGCTCGCGGTCCTGACGGTGCGCCCGAAGGCGTCGTAGGCGTAGCCCGCGTCGGTGAGGCGGTCGGCGCTGTCGTAGGTGTGGTTCTCCGCCGTGGCCCCGGCCGTGCTGCACTCGCCGGCCGCCCCGCGCGGGGAGGTCTGCTTGGACAGGCGGTTGGAGTGGGCGTCGAGGCCGTACTGGCGGGTGACGCAGCCGGAGGCGACCGTGGACTGCTCGGCCTTCACCAGCCGGCCGAGCCGGTCGTACTGGTAGGAGCGGGTGGCGGTGGAGCTGGTGTCCTTGGCCACCTGGCCCTGGGTGGAGAGGTCGGTGGTCTGGGACCAGATCACCGTGTTGTCGGAACCACGGGTGTAGGTACGGCCGGTGGCCTCGCCGACCGAGTTGAAGGTGTCCTTGCGGACGATGCCGCCGGGGTAGGTCTGCTGGACCAGCTGCCCGTCCGGGCCGTACGTCGCGGTGAACTCGCCCGCGACGCTGTCGTTGACGGACGTGACCAGCCCGCGCGGCTCCTTGGCCCGGTCGTAGGCGTAGATGGTGGACCCGGTCGGGTCGCTCACCTTCACCGGCTTGCCGAACCGGTCGAACTCCGTGGTGGTCGTCGAGCCGTCGGCGTCGGTGTAGGAGACCAGCCGCCCGAGCGCGTCCGTCACCTTGGTCAGCGACTTGTCGCCGGCCGTCGTGCGCACGACGTCGCCGGTGGCCTCGTCGTACTCGGTGGTGATCTTCGGCAGCGGCTTGCCCTCGTCCGAGGTGATCTCGGTCGAGACGATCCGGTCCAGCTCGTTGTAGACCGTGACGGTCTTGCGGGACTTGCCCGCGTTGGTCTCGGTCGTCTCCTCCGGCTGGTTGAACCGCGAGTAGCGGGTGACCCGCTTCACCGGCAGGGTGGTCGGCATCCGCGTCGCGTCCGCGCCGGTGACCGCGCCGCCCGGCAGGGTGGCGCAGCCCAGGCCCGCCCACTCGGGACGGTTGGCGCACGCGGCGTCGTCCGGGTTGGCGCCCGCGGTGTAGTACACCGCCTTGACCGTGCCGACGTCGGTGCCGGTGGAGCCCGGCTTGCGGGACTCCGTGGCCCGCCCGGTGGCGTCGTACTTGACGGTGGCCGTCAGCTTGGCGCCGAGCGCGTCGGTGGTGACCGAGGTCGGCTTCTTCAGCTGCCAGCCGGAGGTGCCGCCGATCGGCGTGTCGTACCCGGTCCTGGTGACCCGCAGTTCGGTGTCCTGCGCGTACCCGTCGATGCGGGCGCCGTCGGTGGCGGTGGTGACCAGGTGGTAGGCCTTGCCGTCGGGCTTGCCCTCGTCGTAGGTGTTGGTGTTGTGGTCCCGGGCGATGACCGGGGTGCCGGCCGGCAGGGCCGGGTTGACGGTGGTCTTGGTCAGGGTGAGGGTGTCGATGCCCGCCTGGTAGAACGGCGAGACGGCGGACGGGTTGGTGCCGGTGACGACCAGGTCGAGCTGGTGGTCGCCGCGGGCCAGCTGCACCGGGGCGCCGGCGGACCACGGGGACGTGGTGACGCCGCCGTTGTAGCCGTCGAAGGTGCCGGTGACGTCGGCGCCGTCCAGGACGAACTTGACGGTGCCGTAGTCGGCGGCCTTGGTCATCTTGGCGGAGAGCAGGTACTTGCCCTCCTCCGGGACGGTCACCCGGAACGAGGCGCTGTCGCCGGTCTTCTTGCCGACCAGCATCACCTGGGCGTTGCCGGACCAGCCGCCCCCGCCGACCCAGCCGCTGTCGGTCTGGGTGATGACCTGGGCGGTCGAGCCGAGGCGCGGCAGGTTCTCGCCCTCGACCGTGACGGTCGCCGGGGTGGTGCCGCCCGCGATGTCCTCGGCGAGGGTGGCGCGGTAGAGCGGGCCGAGGGTCTCCAGGACGTCGAGGCCGTCGGCGGTGTAGGTGGTGCGGGAGTCGAGCAGCCGGGCCCGGTCCGCGGACGCGGCGGGCAGGCCGAGCTCGTCGGCGAACCGTGCGGCGTCCGGGTGGGTGCCCAGGGCCACGGTCCGGTTGGTGGCGTTCAGCGCGCGCACGACGTGGCCGAAGCGGTCGTACTCGCTGGTGGTGATGTCCCCCTTGTCGACGACCGACGGGGCGGCGGTGTTGACCTCGTTCCCGGAGGCGTTGAGGTAGTGGACGGTGGACGGCTTGTAGCCATCCCGGCCCGGCGAGGTGGAGCTCGCCGAGTGGGTGCCCGGGTCGTCCTCCGGTCCGAAGACCGCCGTCGCGTCCGTCGGCGCGTCGGTCTGCGCCCACTGCGCGACGTCGGCGCCGGCCATGTCGTACGGGCCGCCCGCGCCGCGGGTCAGCGGGACGCCGTACACGACCTTCGTCGCGATCTCGCCGTTGACCTGGTCCTTCGTGCCCGGCGCCAGGGTGCCGCGACGGACCTTCAGCAGGTGGCCCGGGTCCTGGTCGGACGCGGCCGTGCCGTAGTCGAAGTCCCACGGCAGCTCGCCCGCGGGGGCGATCCGGGTGACCCGGCCGGCGGCGTCGTAGCTGTAGGAGGTCTTCAGCGGAGCGGCCGGACGCGGGTCCCAGACCTGGGCGATGCGACCCTTGTCGTCGTACGCGTAGTGGGTGACCTCGACCGGCTCCTGACGGGAGGTGGCCGGGTTCCAGGACCAGGCCTTCACGCCGCGGACACGGTCCAGGTAGTCACCCGGAGCGGACGCGGTGGCCGTGGTGGCCTTGGCGTAGTCGTACTCCAGCACCTCGCAGCCGCGCGGCAGCGGGTCGACGGAGCAGCCGTTGAGATCGTCCACGCCCGGTTCGACGGGCGGGATGACGCGCTTGACCAGCGAGCGGCCGTCGGTGGTGTCGTACTGGAAGCGGGTGGCCGACGCGGCCTCGGGCCCCGTCTCGCTGACCACCTGGTAGATGTTCGAACCGGCCTGGCGGGCGAAGACGGTCCTGGCACCGTTCAGGTCGGTCAGCTCGTACGTGGTGCCGGCGGTCTGGACGTCCCAGATCTGGTTCGGGCCCGCCCAGCAGACCCAGATCGAGGCGCCCTTGTCGGCGTCCAGGCACTTGTTCGACTGGCGGTTCAGCACCGTGTTGTCGGGCCGGACCTCCCACTGCTGGTTGGTGCCGCCGTTGCACACCCACAGGGTGAGCGGGGTCCCGTCGCCGGCCTGGCCCCCGGGGTTGTCCAGGCAGTAGCCCAGCAGGCGCAGGGTCAGGTCGTCGCCGCGGGTCCACTGCTGGTTCGCGGCGCCGGTGCACGGAGCGGGCTGGAGGCGCACGCCGTTGCCGGTCGCGCCGTTCGGCGACTCCAGGCACTGGCCGGAGGTGGACAGGACGAGCGCGCCGGACTTGGCCGGCGCGGCCTTCAGGGCCAGGTCCTCGGAGCCGGGCTCGGGGAAGAACGTTCCGTCGTTGCCCTTGGCGAAGGTCAGCGAGCTGTCGTCGTTCTCCTTGATCTCGACCAGGTCGGACTGGGGGAAGGACAGCGAGCGGTAGTTGGAGCCGGTGCCCGCGTCCGGGCCGCCGGACCACTGGGGGCCGAACGGCGCGACGATCTCCTTCAGCGACAGGTCGTCGAAGAACACCTCCTTGCCGGCCGCCGAGAACCCGTTGTAGAGCCGGAAGAACGCCTCGGTGGCGTCCTGCGGGACGGCCAGGTCGACGGTCAGCTGCTGCCAGCCGTCGGTGAAGCCGGCCTTCCCGGACGTCACCTGGGCGTAGCCGGCCGAGGTGCGGGTGAGGCCGACCAGTCGCAGGCCGCGGTCACCGTAGTCGGCGCCGAGACCGGTCGCGGCGGGGACGTAGATCCAGCCGGTGAGCCGGTAGGTCCTGCCCGGCTTCATGCCCACGGCCATCGAGTTGTCGCCGATGGCGGCGTAGGAGTCCTTGCCGGTCGAGACGATCCGCAGCGAGTCGGTGGAGTTGTCGTGGCCCCGGGCGGTGGAGCGCTCGATGGTGGCCTGTCCGGCGGTGTAGCCGTTGGTGTCCGCGCCGAGCTGCCGCTGGTTGGCCGTCAGGCGCTCGCCCTGGGGCTGCCAGCCGCGCGCGAGGTCGCGCGAGGAGGAGGCCCGCTTCACCGAGGCGCCGAACTCGTCGGCGTCGATGACGTCGACGGAGTAGTCGCCGGTGAGCAGGTTGACCGAGCCGGGTCCGATCTCGGCGCCGGCCGCGCCGTCGGCGTTGCGGTCGACGGTGAAGGTGTTCCAGGCGGTGGCGTAGCCGGTGCCGGAGCCGTCCTGCGGGAACAGCAGGGCACGGACCTGGACGACGCCGCCGACGTTGCCGAGGGTGTCGACGACCGTCCAGTTGGCGTGCGTGCCGAGGTCGGCGAGCTGCGGCTTGGAGTCGGTGACCGGGGTGTTGTCGGCCTTGGTCAGGTTGGCGGTCGGCACGTCGTACTCGGCGGCGCCGGGGCCGCGACGGTACTGGTAGACGACCCGCTTGTACTGGGTCTGGGCGTCGACACCGAGCTTGACGCGCTTGGCGGACCGGGTGCCGTCGACCGGGGAGGTGAGCCCGGCCTGGCCGACCGAGAAGGCGAAGGAGGTCGGGTCGGACAGGTTGCCCGCCCGGTCCTTCGACTGGACCTTCAGGGTGTGGCGGCCGTCGGTGGACGGCGTGATGGTGGCGTTCGCCGCGCCGGTGGCGTTGACGGTCACCGCGGCCGCGCCGTCGAGGCTGTAGACGAAGGCGGTCTGGTCGGTGACGCCGGTGGCCGGGGTGAAGGTGAAGGTGCCGGCCTGTCCGGCCCCGCCGTGCCACAGGTCGTCCGACGGGTAGGAGGCCGAGCTGACGAACGGCGCGCCGGGCTTCACCGTGTCGGCGATCACCGTGACGCTGGGCGACCAGCCGGAGTTGACCAGGCCGTCCCACAGCCGCGCGCCGATCGAGTACGACACGCCCTCGTCGAGCCGGGCCAGGCCGAAGTCCGTGGGGCGGACCTGGAGGTAGCTGCCGTTGGGGCCCTGCTTGTAGACGCGCTTGACGAAGGTGCCCGCGCGGTACAGGTCGAAGTCGGCGCCGACGTCACCTCCGTCCGGGTCGCTGGCCAGCACCTGGAAGACCGGGTTGGCGGAGGAGGTGTAGCGCGGGTCACCCTGCTGGGAGGGCAGCACGTCGACCGTCGACGGGGTCGGCGGGACGGTGTTGTAGGTGATGGAGAGGAACGGGGAGTGCGCGCCCTCGGAGGACTCGAACTTCTTCCAGCTGTAGGAGTCGTTCTCGTCCGCGGCCTTCAGGCCGAGCGCGTAGGTGCCCGCGCCCATGCCGGCCCAGTCGCGCACCAGGTTGGTGACGTCGGCCTTCGCCCAGTAGGTGCCGTCGGAGCCGTAGCACTCGTAGCTGTCGCCGTCGCCCGCGATGTCCCGGGTCTCGTCGGAGACCGAGTAGCGCGAGATCAGGCCGGGCTGGTTGCCCCAGCGGCTGGCGGTGCTCGCGTACTGGGCCGCCCAGACCTCCCACTGCCGCGGGGAGCAGGAGTAGGAGTGGTAGTTGGCCAGGTACAGCTTGGCGTTCAGGATCTGCTTGCCGTTGAACGCGCCGCCGGGGAAGTGCAGGAAGGAACGGGCCTTGACGGCGCCGCCGTTGTACGAGCCGATCCGCAGCTCGGTCGACGAGGACTGGTCGGAGCTGAAGTCGGTCTCGACGAAGGTGTCGAAGTTCGTGCCGACGTCGACCACCGGGTCGACCGTCACCGGGAACGTCGTCGCCGGGTCGGCCAGGAACGCGGTGTCCGGCGCGAACACCAGCTCCGCGTCCGCGCCCTCGCCGCGCAGCTCCATCGACACCGCGCCGCGGTGCGGGTGCTCGCCGGACTTCTCGTCCAGGGCGGCGTCCCACATCGTCGGGGCGGGGATGCGCACGGTCGGCTTGGCGCCCGCCGGGTCGGTCAGGTGGATCGAGCCGTCCTCCTGGCGCTCCACGCGGTAGCCGGTGGTGTCCAGCGGCAGCGTCAGCGTGCCGGCCTGGGACACCGCGTCGCGGCTCTTGACGACCAGGTACTGCTCGAAGCCGGTCCGGGTCGCCTCCAGCACCAGGTCCACGCCGGGGCGGGCGTCGACGTAGGTGGCGGTGGAACCGGACAGCTTCGGCTTGGGCAGCTTGCCCTGCCACTTCAGCTCGACCTGGTGGCCGCCGGAGCCGACCTTCACCAGGTCGCGCTCGGCCGGGGCGGCGGGGGCGGCGGGGGCCTGGCCCTGAGGCTGGGCCTGCGGGTCGGCCGCCGGGGCCGCCGGTCGCGGTGCGGTCCGGGAGGCCCGCCCGCTCGCGGACGGCGAGGCGAGCGGCGAGGCCGGAGCTGACGGCGTGACGGCCGGGGACGTACTCGGTGCCGCGCTCGGCGTGACGACCGGGGACGTACTCGGTGCCGCGCTCGGGGCCGTGCTCGGTGTGACGGTCGGCGGTGCGCCGATGCCCGGCAGTGCGTCACCGACCTTCACCGAGGCGTCGCCGCCGGAGAACGTCAGGCCCTCCGGGTGCGCCTTCGGCGCGATGCTCCCGTCAGCGGTCTCCACCAGCGTGGTGTCGACGGGCACCCACGCGTCGCCGGCCTTCATCCGGATCGGACCGACGGACAGCTCCTGGCTCAGGGTGCCGTCCGGGTTGGCCCACAGTGTGAGGGTCTCCGTGCGAGCGCCCGTCACCTCGATCCGCCGCTTGTTCAACCGCGCCGCCAGCAGCGCCGACGCCTGGTCGGGCGCCTCCGTCGTCGAAGCGCCGGCCGCCTGGGCCGAGGTCGCGCGCCCCGCGGCCGCCGCCGGGGTGGCGGTCAGCGCGTCGAGCGCCACCCCGCTCTCCACCAGCAGGCCGAGGGCAGCCAGCACGGCTATTCGCCGCGCTCTGCGCACAGTGAAGGCCCCACCCGCGAACGCGGATGAGGCCTGGGACTTCCGTAGCAAGGCTACTCCCAAGGGATTCTTCATCTCTGAGTCCGACCCGGGCAAAAAGGCCGGAAGATGAAGATCCCATAAGGAAATTCTCAGAAACCTCCAAGATCCATACCGATCCGGATACGGATCAACCACTGAATCATTAAGGTGGTGGATGATCTGCGTAGTTCATTTATTTTCGGAAAAATTCGACATTTGCGAAATTCTGGACAATGGGCGCAGACCGGCGGCCGCAACGCGCTGACCTGCGCTCCCTCCGTCCCCGGCCCACCCTGGCGAGCACCCGACGGCCGAAACCCACACCGGCGGCGCCCCAGCCGGGTGACCGCGCTCCCGGCCCGGGTCAGGTCGTCTTCACCTGGCCGCCGTCGATGACGAACTCGGCGCCGCTGATGTTGCCCGCGCGACGGGAGACGAGGAAGGCCACGAGGTCGGCCACCTCCTCGGGCTCGGTGACCCGGCCGGTGGAGATTCCCATCTGCCGCGGCACCTCTTCGTCCAGGGCCTGCTGGGCGGTGCCGCCGGCCTCGGTGGCGACGGCTTCGGCGAAACCGCCGGGGTCGGTCCAGAACGGAGTGCGGACCGGCCCCGGGGCCACGGCGTTGACCCGCACGCCGCGCGGCGCGAACTCCTCCGACAACGCCTTGGTCAGGTTGCTCAGCGCGGCCTTGGCCGCCGAGTACTCCACGACGCCCGGGAAGGGCAGCCGCGCGTTGACGGAACTGATGTTGACGACCGCCGCGTCGCCGTGGGCGAGCAGGTGCGCGAGCGCGGCCCGGGTGGCGCGCACCGCGCTGAAGAAGGTCAGGTCGAAGGCCCGCTGCCACCCCTGGTCGTCGACGTCCAGGAAACCGGAGCGCGGAACGGCGCCCCCGACGTTGTTGACCAGCGCGTCGATCCTTCCGTGCCGTTCCACGGCGGCCCTGACCAGCCGTTCGGGGCCGTCGGCGGTGGCGAGATCCGCGGCGACGAATTCGACACCGTGCCGGTCGCGCAGCGCGGCGAGCCCGGGGGTTTCGGTGCGGCTGCCGGCCACGACCCGGGCCCCTTCGCGGGCGAGCCGTTCCGCGACGGCGAGGCCGATCCCCTTGCTGGCGCCGGTGACCACCGCGACCTTGCCGCCGAGTTCGAGATCCATCGTCATCCGCTCCCGTGTCGGGCGTCTCCGGAACCGCGCGACCGCCGGGGCGCGCCGGTCCAGTATCGGCACCCCGCACTCCAGAACGCCCGCGCCACGCGGCCGCGGACACGGCACGCCCTCACAGCTCCACCCGTGACGCCCGGCCCGACGGCACACACCGCTCGCGGGCGCTCAGAATCCCGCCGTGTCGAGTTCGAGGTCCAGCGGCGACGGGAGCCGCAGCGGCGTGCCGAAGGGGTGGGGGCCTTCGACCAGGGTGTAGCCGAGCCGTCCCGGCTGGGAGAGCAGGGTGCAGGTGCGTTCCTGCCGGTCGACCAGGAGGTACACCGGAGCGCCGAACTGCGAGTAGCGCCGACGCTTGGCCGCGCGGTCGGTCTCCCCGTTCGACGGCGACGTCACCTCGACGACGAGCACGGTCTGGCCGGGCAGCAGAGCCCCTTCGGTCTTCGCGAGCTCGGCGGGTACGACGGCGAGGTCGGGGACGTAGAAGTTCTCCGTGCCGGGCAGGTCGAGATTCCCGGAGCCGGCGCGCAGGCCGAGTTCGCGCATGCGGGGGCCGATCTGTTCCCGGATCAGGTCGACGGCCGTCTCGTGGGCCCAGGACGGTGACGCAAGGGTGATGGCCCCCTCGACGATCTCGACGCGGTCACCCGCGACGTGCTGGATCGCGTACTTCAGTGCCTGCTCCGGGTCGGGCACCTGGCTGTAGTCGCCCGGGCCGGCGTGCGCTGTGCTCACCTGCCGTTCTCCTGTCCGGAGCTCGGTCCTCGGAACGGACCAGTGACAGTTGGTCGGATCGGCGGCGGTCCGGCTGTCACGACCGGAGCGCTGAGCCCGCCCCGACGCGCAGTGGTACGAGCGGGAGCCAGGGCACCTCGTAACGTTACTAGGTGCCGCCATGTGGCGTGACCGGCACGGAGAACGGGGGCGAGGAAAGCGGTCACCACGATAGGCAGGGCCCCGGCCCGGCCGCACGTCGAGGGGCGCCGGACGGCGGCTGGCGGCCGGACCGATAATGGACCGGACGGTTCCGTGGGTGAGAGGTGGCGCATGGCCAGCAGGTTGCGAGTGCTGAGGCAGCAGAACCGGCTCAGCCTGGAGGCGCTCGCCGAGCAGGTCGGGGTGACCAAGAGCTACCTGTCCAAGGTCGAGCGCGGGATCAGCGAGCCGTCGATCTCGACGGCGCTCAAGCTGGCCCACGCGCTGAAGGTCGACGTCGGCCGGCTCTTCTCGGACGAGGTGGAGCCGGAGCTGGTGACCGTGGTGCGGGCCGGCGAGCGCACTCCGATGGGCGGCGGGGCCGGCTCCGGCGCCTCCCGCTACGAGGGCATCGCGACCGGCCTCAGCGGCAAGCGGATGGTGCCGTTCGTGATGCACCCGCCGACCGGGCCGGTGGAGGCTCCGTTCAAGTCGCACGCGGGTGAGGAGTTCTTCTTCGTCCACGCGGGCACCGCCGTGCTGGAGTTCCCCGAGCACAGCGTGGAGCTCGGCCCCGGGGACAGCGTGTACTTCAACTCGGCGCTGCCGCACCGCTGTCGGAGCACCGGCCCGGAGCCGGCCGAGATCCTCGTGGTCATCCACGACGACCCGGACGGCCCCTCGGACCGGGTGCCCACCCTGCCCTGACGCCTCGGCCCGGTGTCAGGCCGACGCCGTGGTGACAGGCCTAAGTCGGGTAGCCGGGTCAAGTTTGCCTGTCCCGGCGAACCCACTAATTATCGGGGGGTTTGATCGTAACCCAAATAGTAAATAGAAACCCGCTGGTGGGGTTGATAGCTGTGCCAGATTGG